>NZ_JAYFER010000253.1:0-34423 GCF_055795065.1 Lyngbya sp. CCY1209 | reverse complement strand
GGTGACGGTTGGGAACGCACCGACGATTGACAAATGCAAATACACGATCGCGATATTTGCGATCGCGCCGTTGGAGTAATCATGTAGGGTGCGTTCCCAGCGATCTATTATCGGTTAAGGCAGTTGGTGACGGTTGGGAACGCACCGACGATTGAGCAATGCAAATACACGATCGCGATACTTGCGATCGCCTGGGTTAGAATAATAGCAGTTTTGAGGTGATGGCGATGGGTATAGGGCGATCGCTCCTGAAATTGACCGTTGGTGGCGGCTGTCTGCTCGGTGGGATGGTATTTCCGCCGCTGCTTGCCGGAGAAGGGATTGCTTGGGGAGTCGTATTGGCGACGGTTGAGCCAGCGTCACGGCTGGGAACACGGCTAATGCGATCGATGCTTTAACGGAGGGAAAAGAGCGCGATCGGGTATCATTAGAGAATGAGGATCTGACCCGGGCTGTCGGAAAAGCGATCGCCGCCGATTAAACCTAGCCATCAAACTACTCACCAAAACCATGCTAAAAGAAGTTGATATAGATATTTGGGTTGCAGAACAGCCCTTCCGATATTTGGGACTCAGTGTCGGAAACAGGATGACGGTTATTCGATTGGCTAATCAAGAATTAGCCGTGATTTCTCCAATTCAATCTAGCGACAGACTTGTCAGCCAGCTAGGTGAACTGGGAGTTGTTAAGTATATTATTGCCCCTAACCTTTATCATTATTTATTTGCAGCTAATTTCAAATCTATTTATCCCCAGGCAACCTTTTGGGCTGCCCCTGGTTTAACCATTAAAAAACCAGATTTACCGATTGACCAGACCATCAGGGGCGATCGAGGTGAGTTATTACCTGGATTAGACTTTGTATTATTCGATGCCCTAAGAGTTTTGGGCTTAACGGGAATTGATTCACTTAATGAATGTGTGTTTTTTCATTCTGCAAGTCGCACTCTGATTTTGACAGATACAGCATTTAACTTTGATGAAACATTTCCAATTATGACACAACTTTCAGCTAGAGTGCTTGGAGGATATAAACAATTAAGTCTATCAATCCTGGAACGGATTGCCACAAATGAAAAAGAGCGAGTTAGACAATCGTTTGAACAAGTAATGTTATGGGATTTCGAGCGAGTTATTATGGCTCATGGAAGTATAATTGAGCGATATGGCAAAGAAAAATTCAAGAAAGGGTATGAATCTTTTTTGCGTTGAATCTAGCGTTTACCTTATCCTATATTCCACCACTATAAAACCTGATTTTTAGTCCCTAAATAAATGCACCGATAGCCTCTTGCAAGAACACTTCGCCAACCTAGAAATCCAGAAAGAGTGAAGCCACATCAAAGAAAACCCTTTCTCAAAGAAACCCGGTTTCTGGCAACTTGGCTATAATAGTCCTAGCCCCCTTAGCCCCTCCTCAACTTAAATCTGTTTAAGGATGAGTTGGCGTCAATCAGGTATAATTAGATATTAATCACAAATCAGAGGGATTCATGCTGAACATACAACTAGACCCCGAAACCGAAGCCCGTTTAGTGGAAATTTTAGCCAAGGAAAAAACGACCAGCGATGAATTGATTAAACGCTTGGTTAAAGAACGCTGGTTGAGTTTACAACCCCGCCAAACTATTGTCGAAAGATTGGGCGGACATCCTGAACATCTGTTAGAAGATGCGCCGCCTGATTTGTCCGAAAGGGCTAATCGCAAAAAGGCGATCGCTGACTATTTGAAAAAGAAACATCCTCAATACGATTTGCCATGACCCATTATCCTGTAATTCTGGTAGATAGTGGAATCTTGGTCGCTTACTACAGTGTTAAAGATCCCTATCATCAACAGGTGCGAGTCTTCTTTGAAAGATGTACCAGTAACCTAGTGACTACTGTTGGCTGTGCTACTGAGGTAATGTGGCTTTTAAGTTCTAATTGGCGAATACAAAATCTATTTTTAGAAGCCGTTGCCAAGGGGGTTTTTGAAACTATCCCACTGCTGCCTGAAGATTTTTCCCGCATTGCTGAACTGAATCAGCAATATGCAGATTTGCCTGGAGATTTTGCGGATTTGTCTCTAATTGCGATTTCGGAACGGCTGAATATTCCAGCTATTGCTACTTTAGATAGTGATTTTGATGTGTATCGGCGTTATCGAAACCGAGCTTTTGAACGGGCATTTATCCCTGAATCATAAAGTTATTTTTAGGGGGGACGATGATTTCTAGGAGTTAGTGATAAAACCTCAAATCAATACTTAAGTCATGATAACGGCACGAGGATGGAAGTTTTTAAAGAATTTGTTGTTTGCATCAAAAATACAGACCATGCCGCTTCCCTAGAAGTTCGCAAAATTTATCGGGTATTACCCGACTCTAAAGCCACCCAGCATGACTTGATTCGCGTTATCGATGAATCAGGGGAAGATTACTTGTATCCGAGTCGTTATTTTGTCCCGATCGCACTCTCGGAACCCTTGAAAAAAGCCCTGTAAACTTGTCTCTAATCCAAATACCCGGTTTCTTAACGCAACGATCGCACCAAATTGTTAAAATATATAAAGCACTATTGGAATCAATCCCGCCATGACCTATCATGTAATTTACGACGGCAATTGTAATTTGTGTACCACCCTGGTACAACTGCTGGAAAACCTCGATCGCGGCGATCGCTTTCGTTATATTCCCATGCAAGACGAAACCACATTACAGCAATTTGAAATTACGTCCGAAGACTGCGAAATGGGAATGATTCTGATCGATGCCGATCAACCGGAACGGCGGTGGCAGGGCAGCGACGCGGCGGAAGAAATCGGGCGGTTGTTGCCGGGGGGAGAAGTGTTTGTCGGCGCTTACCGGGCGATGCCGGGGCTGAAATGGGCGGGGGATCGCGTTTACGAACAAGTCCGGGACAACCGCTATCAACTCTTCGGAAAGCGATCGCAAACCTACCAATCCAACTACCCCAGTTGTTGCGGCAATTCCCCCTCCTAAATTGCCCGTTGTTAAGCTTCAGCGCCTCCCACACGGGTGATTTTCCAACTCCCAATTGAGGGTTCCAGCGCCATCCAATTCCACTTCCACCCCGACGGGTAAAACGGCGTTGCAGCCGTCGTGTCCGAAGGGGAGATCGGAAATAATGGGAATGCCGAGATCTCCGAGGCGATCGCGCAAAACTTCTTCCACTGAGAAATCGCTGCGTTCGCCCTCCGATTCCGCTGGGCTGAACCGCCCCAAAGCGATGCCGCGCACCCCCTCAAATGCCCCCGTCATCCGCCAGTAAGTCAACATTCGATCGATGCGGTAGGGCTCCTCATTGACATCCTCAAAGGCGAGGATCGCGCCCCTCAAATCGGGCTGGTGGGCGGTTCCCAGCAGGTACGTCGCCACCGTCAAATTTCCGGGAAATAGACGGCCCCTCACCCGTCCGCCGCCCCAACCTTTTCCCTGCAAGGGTTGCAATGGGCGACTTTCTAAATAGTCGAATAAACGCGCGATCGCCCAGTCCGGTTCCTGGGATAAAGTGGTCAAAACGGGGCCGTGAATGCCAACAATATTCTCTTGTTCAGATAACGCCCACAGTAAAGCCGTGATATCGGAAAATCCGAGCAAAAATTTGGGGTTGGGAGACGCCGGAATTTCGCATTTCGGCAACCCTTCCAGCAGCCGCGTCGCGCCGTAACCCCCGCGAGCACAGAGGATGCCGCAGATCTTCTCATCTTTAATGGCATCGATCAGTTGCGATCGCCGATCGCCATCTTTCCCCGCCAAATAGCCCCAATTTCTCTCCAAATTTGGATGCGGCGCGATCGCATATCCCCGCGATCGCCAAATGTTCAACCCCTGTTGCACGGGTTCGAGGTTCCGCAGCCTGCCGCTGGGGGCAATTACTTTTAAAGTCGGGTGGGTCATCGGTAAATTAACAGAAAATGCGATCTGAACTCCCCTCTCCCAAAGTTGGGAGAGGGGTCGGGGGTGAGGGCGAGAGCATCCCGACCTACTCCCGTTCGGGTTCATCGGGTGGCAAAATTGGCGGTTCTTCTGATACCGAAATATCCGGTATCGGCGGAATTTCGGCGGGTTCCAAAACCGCTTCCGCCCCCGCCCATTGATCTAAAATATCCTTCAAAATTGCCTCCTCAATCCAAGTTTTTGTCACCACCGCCAGGGGCAAAGCCAACACCAGTCCCGCCAACCCCAAAAACCGGGCAAAAAACAACTGTGCCACCAACGTCGCCGCCGGTAGGAGGGAGACTTGTTTTTGCATGATCATGGGGCTGAACCAGTAACTCTCCACATTCTGAATGACGATATAAAGGACAATTACCGCCAGCGCTTTCAAAGGGTTATCCAACAAAGCGACAGATACCGGAAAAATCACGCTTGCCGTGGGTCCGATATTGGGAACTAAATTAAAGATTCCGGCGAGGAGGGCGTGGGCGAGGACGAAGTTGATGCCCAACAGTAACAAGCCGATACCGCTGAGGGTGGCGATAAAGACGGAGTTGATCGCGATACCGCCCATCCACTGCAACAGGGCGATTTCACAGAGGGAAAAAATTTCGTCCGCCCGCCGGCGATAAAAGGAGGGAAACAGCCGCACCGCCACCCGCCGATAGGAGAGGGGATTCGCCAATAACATCAGGGTGAATACAACGATCAACAGCAGTTGTAATAGAATCCCGATGGAGGAGTTGAAAAAGGTGAAAAAGTTGCCGAGTATATTCTGCGCCAAGGGGCCGACTTGTCGGGCGAGTTGGGGGACGTTGGGCAGTTCCAAATTGATCTCCGGCATCCAACCGGGCGGGTTGTCGAGGTAGGCATCGATCCAGCGGATAAACTGTTCGTAACCGATCGGAACCAGTTGAATCAATTGCTCGAATTGATTCAAAAATGGGGGCATAACTAAACTAAAAAACAGAATCCCGAACAGTACCACGAGCGTCAGCGCCAGCATGACGGCTTTCCCCCGTTCGAGTCCGAATTTTTGCAGCCACCGCACCAAACTGTTGAGGGCGATCGCCAATACTATTGAGGTGAATAGCAACAGCAGGATTTGCCGAAATTGCCACAAAATCACCAGGGCGATCGCCAAACAAAATAACGCGACCCAATCTCCGAGTTTCACCGTTCAACCCCCCATTTTAAACAAAGTCAAAAGTCAACAGTCAAAAGTCCCGACTCCCGACTCCCTATTTTCTGTTCTCCGTCCAACAGGAACAGCCACACCGTCACGGCGAACCAGTGAAACAGGACGGGAGCCCACAGGGAACCCGTCAAACCGTAGGCGACGGTACAACTCAATCCCAGGAGTGTCGCCAAACTCAGGAATGGAAGTTTCACGAATGTCGGATAGCCTTTCCGATTGTAAGTCAAGGCGGCGAGGGGATGGTAAATGACGAATAAAAATAGGCTGAAAGCCGCCCAGAACAGCCAGGAAACCCAGGAAACTGCCTCTAAAGGGTGGGGGGTCAAAAATACCCGAAACACCACTTCTTCGAGCAGTGCGGGGGTGATGAACAGCAGTGCGATCGCACCCGCCAATTTCAAGGGCGGACGGCGGGAGGGATTCCAACGCAGGAACTTCATCGAAAATCCCAGTGGCAGGGCGATCGCGGCGTAAATAACCGACGTTCCAAATAATACCAGCCAATCCCAGCCCGTCATGGCAACCACCGCCATTCCCAGGCGGTTCAGGGGGATAGAAAGAATCGGAATTTGTCCGAACACCACCGTCGGCGCCATCGGCAAAATATCCGGGTCCCATCCCCCCACCTGGTTGGGGCGGACGAACCACAAACTCGCCCCGTGTTTGAGGAAAATTTCGCTCACCTCGTCGTGGGCCCGGCGTGGCATCATCGATCGCCAACTCAAAATCCCGTCGATAATACTCTGATTCGCGACAAACCCCTCGCGGTTGTCAACCCCTGCCAACTGTTCGGCATTTTGTTGCCAGTCGGGGCGGATTGTGCCTTGGGGGACGAGGAGATTTTTTAGGTCTTCCTCCAACGCCACCAACTCCTGAAATTGCCGGGTTTGGGGGTCGTCGGGGTGGGCTTCCAACCACTCCCGGATCTGGGGTGTCTCGTTGAAGCGGCGGCGGCTTTCGGCGATCGCAATAAATAACCCTTGGGAGGAATCTTGAACGCAGGAAGTCGATGGTGTGACGGGGGAAACGCCGCTGCCATCTCCCGTCCGATAGCGGGCCGTTATGACTTGTAATTGCCGCATCAATTCGTCGAGGGGGGAACCGGTCAAACCGTCGAAATTGTAGGTTCCGGTGAAGGCATCCAACTTGACAATCACATCGGAAACCGGCCGGGTTCCCAGCCATCCCCGCTGCATATTTCCCATATAATCCGCCCAAGATTGGGTTCCGGAGAGAATGCCGTTGGTGTTGTGGGCGTAAACCTGTTGATATTTGATTTGCAACTGCAATTCGCCGGTAATTGCGTCGCTGACAACTTCGGCAATTCCGTAGGAAAAATGTCCGGTGACGGTTCCGAAGGGCGCCCCTTCTCCCGCTTCGCCGCCGATGCCACCGAAGAGGTGGATTACTAATGCGCGATCGCCTTCTTTCCACTTTCCTAAAGCATCCGTCGGGGTGTCGGCTTCGGGATCGACGAGGACGGATTGAACGGTTCCTTTGCGGTTTTCGGTGCCGTACCAATTGGTCGATTCGATGTAGCTGCGTCCGTTTTCACCGCCCAAAATAATCAGATCCGGAACCGGGCGAAAGGCCGATCGCGGCTGCAATGCTTGAACCGTAAACATCCCGTCGGCATCCCTCGAACCGTAGACGTACCAGCCCTCATCGCCGGCTAAAGAATTTTCGATTTCGCGGGGGGTGGACATGAAACGTCCGTTGCGATCGCGGGGTTGTTGGGGGATGCGGATCGTGCCTTCCGGACCGTCGAAATTCCCCGTTTTGGGGTTGTAGTGGCGGACGCGAAAATATTGACTTGGACAGGGAGATTCGCCCGGACAATCTGGGGGGATGGCATCGGGGCGATCGCCATTTGTCAGCCCGAGAATTTTCACCAAACCGTACATTCTTCCGGTGACTTGAACGGGTTCGCGATCGACTTTTATAATGGCAGGATCGCCGCCTTCGATCGCCGCATTTTCAAAGGCGACGACGACATCATCTTGTGATCGGGCGCCGGCGAGGGACTGCAACGGCCCCACCTGGCGGCGTCCGTCGAGGCGGGTGGGGATGACGTTTCCGTTGCGATCGCTGCGTCGGGCCGCTTCCGTCAATTCCATGTCCGTGGTGACGAGCTCGACGTACCGTTTTAAATTGGGATTGTCAACCCAAGTCAACCGCACCACCCGCCCCACCAAATCGCGCTCTTTCTCCGGGGCGTGATACACCTCAAACCACGCCCAATCGGGGATTTTCGCCTCTTCTAATTGTTCCGATGTCGGCAGAATTAATCGCCCCACCCAATTGCCAGTCGGTTGATATAATGGGGAATTAATTTCAGTTTTAAGCGGAAAAAAACTGGGTTGATTAAAGGGCAAACTTTGGGACAGCGCGTAGCTGGAAGGGGTGGGTTCCTGGGCGTTTGCAGAAACCATCAATAGCAGCAGGAATGACCCCAAAATTAATCCGATCGTCTGCCGTTTGAGAAAGCGCTTGAGATGGCGGTGCGGGGACATTAATTTTATCCAGAAAATAGAACTTTGCTGTTAATCATGAATCGGAATCGAGGCGATCGGGGTCGATGCCCAAACGTCTCAATCGTTCGGCTAATTGTGCGGCTTTTTGCTCCGCTTGTGCCGCTTTTTGCTGGGCTGCGAACAGTTGTTCTTCCGGCGTCAAATAGCGTTGTCCGTTACTATCGTACCAATACAGCCATTCTCGGCGAATGCCTAGGTAGGTTGCCTCTTCCCGGCCGATGCCCAGATTGATTTCCGACAGCCAGACGGGTTCGCCCTCCAACAACCGATATTCGCCCGATTCTAACTGATACACTTCTAACCGGGGTTTCCTTTTGCGGAGGGGATTGTAAATGACATAATATA
This sequence comes from Lyngbya sp. CCY1209, assembly GCF_055795065.1. Classification (NCBI taxonomy): domain Bacteria; kingdom Bacillati; phylum Cyanobacteriota; class Cyanophyceae; order Oscillatoriales; family Microcoleaceae; genus Lyngbya; species Lyngbya sp. CCY1209. The sequence continues at coordinate 26,405 of NZ_JAYFER010000253.1, read as the reverse complement.
AAATGCCGAGTTGACGGTATTCTTCTTTCTTGCGGATGTATTCTCCCCGTCGTTTGTGGGAAACGACTTCCAACACCAAAGTCGGAACTTTTCGTTCTTCCCACAAAACGTAAGATAACCGCAAGTCAGAATCGACAATTCTCGGAACCCCCACACTCAGAAAACCGTCGGGAACGATCGCGGGTTCATCGGGGTCGTAATAAATGCCCATATCTACCCCGAAAAACCAATCCATCCGATCCGACCAAATGAACGCGAGAATGGCTTTGAGTAAGCCGGGAATTAAATCTTGTAATTCGTTATCCACTGGCGTATCGTCGGAGTCGGGCAAATCTTTCGCCGAAGGTAAGCCATCTGTGCGATCGTATTTTCTGGGATCGTATTTGAGTAACATGGTGTCCGAATCATCCCTTAACTGTATTTCGATCCTAGCAACATTCATCCGGTTCGGGGTTTACCGTTGACTCAACTCCTCCAACTGTTCAGCGAGGGATTCCCAGAAGGGTTCTTCGTCTCCCTCCCGGGTGGTATTCAATCCGGCGTGCAAGCCACCTTTCAAATCCTGATAATAACTGTCGTCCAAAAAGTTAATATCAATGCCCGCGATCGCCAGCCGCCGTTTGAAGTCTTCCTGGGTGTAATCCCGCCCGTCGATCAACGCGCCCCGGGGGTTTGAAACCAGCAATTTTCCATTCACAAATACCGAGTTGATCGGATTCGGCCACCAAGAATAACCCGTGTAACCGAACATCACCGGCACTTCCACAACTTGATCGTCATCGAGGTTGAATTCCCGTTTTAATTGATTGATCAAGGGTTCTATTTGTTCCCGGTGCAATTTCAAATTGTGCTGAATTAACAGTTCGTTATTGATCGCCGCCCGCACCGTCGTCTGGGTGCTCAAACCGCGATTGATCGCCGCCCCTTCGTACCCCTTTCTCGCCAGTTGCCGCAGCAAGTCAACCCCCGCTTCCGGACTGACGATCAACATCAGCGGTTCTCCCGACGGGGTGGGAATAAAGGTAATTAACTCGTCCACCTGGCGGGTGATCAACCAAGTCGTATCGATCGCGATCGGTTCCCCCTGCACCTTTTGAGCTTTCAGGAATTCCAAAACGTCGGGGTGCAAGGTTTCGTCCTCGGATTCCCCGTAGTAAATGCGCCCCATCGGATAGTCCGGCAGGGGTGGCGTGACGTTCAAATTGCCGTACCAATCCAGCCATTGATTGAGGGGGTCGAGTTGGCGGGGTTTGCCGATTTCAAACCATCCGAAATCCCGCTCCATCAACGATTTGGCGTAGTCCGTTCCCCCCTCTCGATTGCCCTTCAAACCGACGGGATAGCGGCGCAATTCTTCGGGTCCGGGAAACTGCACGTAACCGATTTCTGCGGTATCCTGCATCCAGGCGGTTTCCCCCGGGGTGACGCGGGTTTCGGTGCCGGTGGGCGCGACGGCTTCCTCCACCGCCGCCACGATTTCCCGGTTGGCGCCGCGATCGCTCATGTGGATTTCCGAAACGGGGGCAGTATTGGGCGACATGATCCACGGGGCGACACCCATTTGGATGACATCCGAGGCGATTTCCTGTCCGTCCCGGCGGGCGATCGCCTTCAAATTGATCAGCCCCGTCCAGTCGCCGGACGCGAACTGTTTTGCCTCAATTCCCAATATAATAGTCGGGCTAAATTTGAGGGGTTTGATGCCCGACAGATCGACGGGTTTCCAACCGCCGACGGTTTTTTGAAAAATATTGATATTGTCGCGGGCGGCTTCATCGACGGTGATGGCGAGTTCGGCATCTTTATACGCTTCGGAAACCTGGAAGTGAACTTGTGCCAAATCCGTCTCGTCGTATTCGCCGTTGACAATGCGATCTTGCCAGTCGGGGAGGTCGTCGCGATCGTCGTCGTCGTTGTTAAATAATACCAAAGGACCGGCCGACAGAGACCACTGCTTGGGGCGGATTTTATCCCCCTCATCGACGACGCCATCCCGGTTGGTGTCGCCGTAGAGGGCGAAGCCAGGAAATTGGGGTTCGGCGACGGCAAATTTGGCGATATCTCCGCTGGTGACTTTGGGGGCGACGTCCGGCTGGCTGGCGAGGGCTTTTTCGTAGGTGGCGATCGCCAAATATCCCTGATATTCGACAATTTTATCGATCGCCTGCGGGTGCAGCAAACTATCGGAGGGGATCTGTCGCAGGGCGTCGATCGCCCCCAGCCAAAGCTGTTGCGCCGCCTGCCAATCTTGCGAGGTGGGGGTAGGAGACTCTCCGACTTCCACCGCTTGATTGGCCAGTTCCCCCGCCCGCCGCCAGAGTTCCGAGGCCCGTTCCTCCGTGCGAATTCGCGCCTCCGTCTGCCGCAGGGCCTTCCGCCAACTCTCGTATTGTTGCAGTTGCAGTTCGTACTGCCAAGCCTCCGTCACCGCCGGATCGGGGGGGTCGGACACCTCGTCAAGTTTGGCTTGCAGGCGATCGCGCAGTTGGTACAGTTCGGCGAGGGACTGGGGGTTCTCCCGAACCGTTTCCAACCCCTCGGCGGGGGGGGAAGTCGCCCCGTATTCATCCAAAAGAATATCCGATTCCCAAATCCCGTATTCCACATTATCCTGAGTTTCGGGCGCCGACTGTGCCACGGCGGGGGGTGCCGGGACGAGAATGATCCCCACCACGACCCCCAACGTATCGATCAATGCCATCGCGACGTACCGCATCCACCCCATAGAGTCTCCTCAAGCGACGACATCGATTGTACCAGGGACGGGGAAGAATTAGGATGTCCGCTGCGGGGTATCGGGTGTCGGGAAGGAACCGGAGAAAGGTCAACATTTGTTTCCGATTCTCGACCTGCGCTTTTCCCCTCTCAAATCATCGCCTTCTCCCCGGTCATAAAAACCCGAAAGAAGGCGGCGGACAGTTGCGTGTAGGACGATGTGAATGCTGGGGATTTGAGGCGGTTATAAATCTCATTCAATTCGCAGTTTTCAGGCAGAAAGCAGCGGTTGTGAATCGGAGATCACTTGATCCAATTCATCGACAATTTCAAAAACGCGATCGAGTTGGGTGATCTCGAAGATCATGCGGGTGGCGCCGGACAGGTGGCAGAGGACGATGCGGCATCCCTGCTGTCGGGCGGTTTTCTGGGCGACGATCAGGGCGCCGAGTCCGGAACTGTCGATAAATTCGACCTCGCTCATATCGATGATCCAAAGGGGGAATTTTTGGCCAGCGATCGCCGAAATTTGCTGTTTTATATCCTGTCCTCCCAGGGAATCCAATTGATTTTGCGGCCGAATGACACAAAATTCTGAGACATTCATGATTATTACTCCTACTCGGGATCAGTTCTAAAAAAATTTGCGGTTAATTTACCATATTTCCGATCGGACGAGATCCGATCGGGAAAAGTTGCGGATATTTCCGGTTGGGTTCAAAGACGCCCATCAATTTTTCCGTCCGAGTTGAGGCGGCTGATGGACCGATTTTGGGTCTTCAAAGTCGATCGCCCCCGCTTCGAGATCTTCCACTCGTCCAGCATAGCCCACAATCCCGAAGGGATCGATTGTCCGCAGTCACCGACGGTGCCCGTTCGCGATCGCATCTCAGAAGGGTTCGGTTGTCGCCCCGCACCGGATCGGGTATCAATCCGACGATTGACACGATCCCGCGATACAAGCCAAGATAGTATAGATCTATAAAGCTTTGCAAAAAAATATGAAGGCGGCACTTCATGTCCTTTGAATTTGTATCACTGGAAACCATCCAAGCGATCGCGCAAGAATACGGCTACTGGGCCGTTTTCGGTGGCATCGCCCTAGAAAACGCCGGAATACCCCTCCCCGGAGAAACCATCACCCTGGTGGGGGGATTCCTGGCCGGAAGCGGAGAATTGGACTACTGGTGGGTGCTCGGCTGTGCGATCGCCGGGGCCATCCTGGGGGACAACTGCGGCTACTGGGTGGGCCGCTGGGGGGGCTGGCCCTTCCTGCGTCGCCTCGGCCAACTGTTCCGCATCAAAGAACAGCAACTTCTGGAAGTCAAGACCAAATTCAGCCAAAACGCGGCCAAAGCCGTCTTCCTGGGCCGTTTCGTCGCCCTGCTGCGGATTTTTGCCGGCCCCCTCGCCGGAATTGCCAAGATGCCCTACTGGAAATTCCTGCTGTGCAACGGGGCCGGGGCGGCGCTGTGGGCGTCGGTCATGGTCAGTCTAGCCTTTTTCGTGGGCGAAATCGTCCCCCTGGAAAAACTCGTGTCTTGGGTGGCCCAATTCGCGATCGTCGCCCTGCTGTTGGTCGTCGCCTGGGTCGCGATCCCGATGTGGTGGGAAGCGAGACAAGCCAAAGATATGTAAATTTGGGGCGAATAATCTGCGAAAATCTGCGAAATCTGCGGACAAAAATAGAAACCCAGTATCTTCGCCATCAAGAATGTTGGCGGCGAGTTATCCGCCGGTGGAGGAATTGCAAAATCGCGATCGCGACACCGACACTCGCGGCCAATCCCAGCCAGAAATTGTACACAATTTGGGGGGTTTGGTCGAGCGCCCACCCCCCCAGCGGCGGGCCGATCAAATACCCGATCGCCCAACATTGGGCGTTAAGGGACAGGTAAATTCCCCGCAGGGAATCCGGGGCGAGATCGGCCACCAAAGTAGCGGCGGCGGGGGTATAACTCACGGTCGCGATCGCCAAAATTCCCAGTCCCGAAATCGCCCATACCAGCGTCCCCGTCTTCAGCATTCCCGTCAATGCCACAACTAAAAATCCCATCCCCCACAGGATCGCCGACACGATCAGGGCGTGGGGACGGCTGAAGGGGTTCAACAGTCGGGCGACAGGCAGCAGCAGTAAAATTGAAATCGCCGTATATCCCGCAAATAGGGCGCTGATATTCCCCGCCGAAAAGTCCCGCGGCACGAAATTTTTCAGGTAGAGGGGGATGGTGCTGTGGATTTGGGACATATAAAAAGTGAACAGGATATTGACGACGATATAAATCAGCAACGTGCGATCGCCCAGGGCGACTCGCCAGCCGTTGGGGGAGTTTTCGGAACCCTCGGATTGGGAAGTCGTTTGGGGTTTGTAAGTTTCGGCGATCGCGGCGTAAATGACTCCGAAAAAGACCAGAAATGAGAGTGCGTCGATGATAAAAAGCGATCGGTAAGACCCCGTCGTGGAGATCACCACCCCGCCCATGATAATTCCCAACTGCAGGCCGATATTGTCCCCCAGGCGGGTGACGGCGTAGGCCTCATTTCGCGTCTTTCCCTCGGTCAGATCGGCCACCACCGCCTCCGTCGCGGGCCAGTACAGTCCGCTTCCCAATCCCATCAGCAGGTTTCCCGCCACCAGCATCGCAAAATTGCCGGTAAAAGCCAGCACGAAGGATGCACTCGCCGACACCAAAGCCGACAGCAGCAGCGTCCGCCGCCGTCCCCAGTCGGGGGAGTCGGAAAACGATCCCCCCAGCAGCCGCCCCACCATGCCGGAAATTTGGGCGCTTCCCAAGGCAATACCGACGGAGGTGGCGGAGAGCCCGACTTGATTGACGAAAAAAATCGGGGCGTAAAAGAGGGTGAATCCCGTCCCGGTTTGGGAGAGAAGCCGCCCCACCGCCAAAATCCACACCTGGCGATCGAGGTCGGGAAGCCAAGATAAGAGTCGATGTCGTCGCAATCTGATGTCTCCCGTGTCACCTGTGCGATCGTAGCATTATTTTTATTGGCGATCGGGTCAAATGGATGAGATGTCTCGATTTAACTATTGAATGATCGAAAAAGCAGATCGCGATCGCTCGGATTAAGATCTTGACATGATCAGCCAAAATTAAGATCATAATGCCTTGGGTCGGGATGTGGAAATCGTGGTGAAACCCAAGTCTTGCCCAGAAGCTCAAACACGAGTGGTTGGGCTGGGTTGACGATACGATCCACAATTGATTCAATATCGGCGAGGATGTCGCGCCTTTCCCCTACAATTGATCCGTCTGAAATTGATAAACTTTCAAAGGCGATGATCGGTTATCTGAGCGGAACGGTGGCGGGAATTTACAAAGCGGGAAATCGGGTGATTTTGCTGCTCGATGTCCAGGGGGTGGGGTACGAGGTGCAAATTGTACCCCGGATGCAGGGGACGTTGCCGCCGGTGGGGGAACCGCTGCAGGTGTTCACCCAGTTGCAGGTTCGGGACGATCGCATCGTTCTCTACGGCTTCTCCAGTTGGCCCCAGCGGGACCTGTTTGCCCAGTTGGTGGGTGTCAGCGGCATCGGGTCCCAACTGGCGATCGCATTATTGGATACCCTAGAATTGCACGATTTGGTCCAGGCGATCGTCGGCGGAAATACGGCGGTCCTCTCGAAAACGCCCGGTGTGGGGAAAAAGACGGCGGAACGCATCGCCCTGGAATTGAAGGCGAAGTTGTCCGAGTGGCGACAGCAGGCGGGACTGGAAACCGTAGCGACATCGCGGCTGACACCGGACCTTCAGGAAGAAGTGGAGATCACCTTATTGGCGTTGGGGTACACCGGATCGGAGGTGATGCAGGCGTTGGAGGCGATCGCAACTGAGGGCAAATTGACGGAAACAGATAGTGCCGAAATGTGGATCAAAGATGCGATCGCCTGGTTGAGTCGGTAGGGATCTCTAAAAATTTACCCTTCCCGGGCGACCATGAATAATTCCCGGGACTCTTGCCGAATCAAGCCATCAAATGCGGCATTTTGCAGGCGAATGAACGCATCAAAATCTTCTCGGCCGTATTTGGTGGTTTGCAAAAGCTGTTTCAATTTATTTTCCTGTTCGACGGTCAAATAACCGTTTTTTAGCGTCCTGGTGACGAGATCGCATATGACACCCATAAAATCAGTTCTCCCACTTTTTACTGAATGATAACAAAAGGTTTTTTTGCAGACTGCAGGGCATAAAAAAATGCTGTTATGTCGTTTTTCTGGTTGTCTCCATTCGTGAAGAATCGAAGCGAAAGACACATCAGTTTAGGGCTAAAATACGGGCAGATTAACCATCTAAAATTGACCGAATTCGGAACTGCACATCCCGGATTTTTATACCGTTAAGGATTCATTTTTGTTCGGATTGGGTCTGCCGATAATCGTCAAACCTTTTGTTCCATACCCTTCTTGACTTCTCCCCGGTAAAGACGACAACATCCTACATTTTAGCACGGAATTTTAATCGGCCCCGTTGGAGACGGATCGACCGATTTAGATTCGTTCAATTTTCGGAATAATTCTGAGGAAAAATCCCTCCGATACCGAATCCTTCAGTCCGTCCCGGGGGACAATTCATTGCGGTCGAGATACTGCCGCCAAAACTGACAGGCAGAATAGGCGAGGGTGACGACCCCGATCGCGATCGCCCCCTCGTCCACCTCGAATTTGGGGTGGTGCAGGGAATAGTTGGGTAGGTCCGGGCGTCCGACCCCGAGGCGGAACATCACCCCCGGGGCGTGATTCAAATACACAGAAAAATCCTCGGCGCCGAGGGAAGGTTCGGGGAGAATTTCGACGCTATCATTCCCCCAGGCTTCCCGCACCGACGCCTCGATCAACTGCGTCAAAGCCGGATCATTCTGCACCGAGGGCACGCACCGCCGATACTGCATCTCATAGCGGGCGCCGTACATCTGGCAGACGCCGGCGACGATATTTTCGATCCACTCGGGGAGGGTTTCGTGGGTGTCCGGGTGGAGCGATCGCACCGTCCCCGACAATTTTACCCGGTCCGCGATCACGTTGGGCGCCCGCCCCCCGGAAATTTGCCCGATCGTCAAAACCACGGGTCTGAGGGGATTGTGGGTGCGGCCGATCGCCTGTTGTAAAGTCGTGATCACCTGGGCGGCGATCCAGATAGCATCCTTCGCCTCATGGGGGCGGGCGCCGTGCCCCGACTCGCCGACAATCGTCACTTCCAAATCGTCCGCCGCCGCCGTAAAGGCCCCGGTTCGGATGCCGATCCGCCCCACCTGAATGGACGGGAAAACGTGGAGCCCGAAAATTGACCTCACGTCCTCCATCACCCCGTCCTCCACCATCCAGGTGGAACCCCGGGCAATTTCCTCGGCGGGTTGGAAGATGAACCGCATCGGGCCGGGGAGCCGCTCCTGCAGGCGCGATAAAACCATCGCCGTCCCCAAACCGACCGTGGCATGGAGGTCGTGCCCGCAGGCGTGCATGATGCCGGGACGGCGGGAGGCGTAGTCCAAGTTGGTGAGTTCTTGGATGGGGAGGGCGTCCATGTCCGTGCGGATGGCCAACCAGTCCGCGATCGTCGCGTCGTCGCCCTTGAGTTCCCCCACGACTCCCGTTTTTCCCACCGCCTCCCGGACGTGCAAACCGCAGGAAGACAGCACCCCCGCGACATAGGCGGCGGTCTGATATTCTTGGCCGCTGAGTTCCGGGTGGGCGTGGAGGTGGCGGCGGATTTCCACCAGGCGGGGGAGAAAAGAGTCGGTCAGTTCTTTGATCTGGGTGAGGATCGAGGTTTGGTGTTGAGTCATTGGTGATGATGTCGAGTTCGTCGTCAACCCGTCGGGGTTGGCCGGCGGCGCATTTCAAAGAGTCTATCTTCCACTATAGGCAGATAGGCAGAATTGAGAACTCTCGAATCCAGGAAATGGGGAATCTAAAATCTAAAGTCTAAAATTCCCCACACCCCAATCAACGATTGGCCAAAATACACCCGCTGCGGGGGGGCAGAATAAACTCGACGTGGGTTTGGGTACCCACCTCCATCCAGCGGGCGGTGCAGGTTCCGTAAACCATCCGCTCGGGTTTGGTGGCGAGTTGGGAAACCGGGATGCTGATTTGGACGGATTCCAAACCGCTGTTGAGGGCGATAATGAGTTCCTCCCCGTCCAAAATGCGGGCGAAAATGTAAACCATCCCCGCCGCGAAAAGAATTTCATAGGAACCGGTTCTCAAAGCCGGATATTGGTGGCGAATTGCGATCAGCCGCTTGTGGTAGTCGAGGGTTTCCATATCCCACCGTTCTTTGGGCGGGAAGCCGCGCCGCGAGTCGGGGTCGAATTCTCCTTCCAAACCGATTTCGTCGCCGTAGTAGATGCTCGGGGCGCCCGGAAAGGTGAACAGCAGCAGGGTGGCGAGTTTTACGCTGTCTTTGTCTCCCCCGACGATGCTGATCAGTCGGGCGACGTCGTGGCTGTTGAGGAGGTTGAGTTGGGCGAGTTGGATTTCCCAGGGGTAGAGGGCGAGGAGTTCCCGCATTTTGTTGCCGTATGCTTCGGCGTCCAGGGGGGGATAGGGGAAGTAGGAGGGGCCCTCCACCAGGTCCATCCGCACCCGATCGCCCGCCGTAAATGCGATCGTCGGTCCGGTGAATAGATAATTCATCACCCCGTCGAATTGCGTCCCGTCGAGCCACTCTCGGGCGTCGGTCCACACTTCCCCGACGATGTAGGCTTCGGGGTTGCGGGCTTTGACGCGATCGCGGAATTCCTGCCAAAATCCGGGGGTTTCGATTTCGTAGGCGACATCCAACCGCCAGCCGTCGATGCCGAAGTCGAGCCAATATTCGGCGATTTCCATGATGTATTCCCGCACGTCGGGGTTGTCGTGGTTGAACTCCGGCAGGGCGCGATTTCCCACCCATCCGACGTAGTTGGCGGGTTTCTCGCCGTCGTAGGCGGACAGGGGCCATTTTTGAACTTTGAACCAGTCCAGCCAGGGGGAGTAGGGCCCGTTTTCGAGGATGTCGTTGAAAAAGAAAAATCCCCGACTGGCGTGGTTGAATACGCCGTCGAGGACGATTTTGATATTGCGATCGTGGGCGGCGTCGAGCAGTTCCCGCAGGGCCGGATTTCCCCCCAAAATCGGATCGACTTGATAGTAATCGTGGGTGTGGTAGCGGTGGTTGCTGGCGGATTGGAAAATCGGGGTGAAGTAGATGGCGTCAATTCCCAAGTCCTGCAGGTAGTCCAGTTGTTCGATCGCGCCCCACAGGTTCCCCCCCTTGTAACCCTGGAGGGTGGGGGGCAGTTCCCACGCTTCCCAGTTGGGGGAGGTGAAGAGTTGCTTTCGGGGTTTCTGGTTTTGGGCGAAACGGTCTGGGAAAATTTGATAAAAGACAGAATGCTTGACCCAATCGGGGGTTTGAATGTCCATCGGTGGCTTTCCTGAGTCCTCCACACTTATAGTACAGGGGTGTCGGGTGTGTGGAATCATACCGTGGGGGCAGGCGTCCCCGGTTGCCGGCCAATATCCTGCAATATCGTGGGGGCAACCTTATAGGGTTGCCGCCAATCCCCTGCAATGCCACCAATCCGATCCCCCTAAATCCCCCTTGACAAGGGGGACTTAAATTTAACTCCCGTACCTCACCGAATTGAAAATTGCTGTACTGTTGAAATTAGTGAATATATGAGCGCGATACCTGCAAGATTATGACTTTACCCCATCAGAAAACTCAATCGATCCGTATACAGATTGATGAGGAGCAGCTCGATCTCATCGATCGCGCCGCCCAATGGCAAGGGAAAACCCGTATTGATTTTATTTTGGATGCGGCTACGGCGGCGGCTCAAGAGGCTTTCCTCGATCGCCAAATGTTTTTCCTGGGCGATCGCCAATGGGAAGCGTTTCAAGCTGCTTTGGATGCGGAACCCGTCCCGAATGAGGGGTTGCAAAAAACGGCAAATTTTAAAGCGCCGTGGGAATAAAAGATAATGCCAGGGGTGAGACGATCGCTCACTCGGGCGGATAAACGCGATCGATTTCGTCCGCCAACCAAGTTCCAAAATCGTGCAAAAAATCGCCGATCGCTTGAGAATCGTCGGTGGGTTCGATCGCCCAAGTTAGAGCCCGATACATTGTCGATTGTCGCGACGGATAAGATTCGACAAAAATCTGATAACAGGGATATAAATCGCGGGTGTAGCACTGTTTTTTCTCCATGACGATTTCAAAGCCCGATCGCACGATCCGTTTCGCGATCCACTGACAGATTTTTTGAGTGTAGGCACTGCGTTCTTCCGGGGGCATTTGGGGGACGCGATTCGACAGGTCGGACATGACTTGTCGGATATCGTCTCGGAGGTCGAAAGCGTGGCTGACGGCATCGATATCGGGTTTGAATTTGGGGAGATGTTCGGATATATCTTCCCCCCAGATACAGGCGGACTGGGTGGCGATGAGCATCCGCAGTCCCCAATAGCCATCGTCGGAACAATCCAAGAGGCGATCGCGGGAAATGGCGGACAATTCCACGCCTTTACAAAAGGGATATCGGAGCGTTATTTCTCGATTGAAACAATCGAACCAACTGCGATCGCACTGTTGATAATCTCCCGAAACTACGGCAAAACTATCGACATCGGAAACGCCCAAAATCGCCTGTCCGGCGGCGACGGAGCCACGAATATAAATACTGCGAACGCGATCGCCCCAGTGAATGCGATAAGCTCTGGTAATCTCATCGATAAGCGATCGCCAGGGGGAAACAATTTGATGGGGACTGGCTCGGCGGACGATAAATCCCCGCGCATCGACCGGTAAAGTAGAGCCAATTTTGACAACTCGATTCACGACTGAAACTCATTACAACCCTTTGAAAACCAATTCTACCATCGGAAAATGACAAAAATATGAACGGAGAACATTTCCCCGTCAATTCTCAGCCGCCACCGTCCGAGTCCCGGTCATTTTTCAGTCATCATTTGGGTTTATCATTCCGTTCAACCCAATTTATACAGTTAAATGATCGTGAAATATACGGCTGCACTACTGATCGCCTCTACCATTTTAACCGGCGGTCATCCCCCCATTCAAGCCCAGACTCCCATCGGGAATTTGCAGCGTCATTCGGGCGTGAGCATTTACGGGACGGTTCGCAGCGTCGTCGGCAATGAATTTATTTTGGATGACGGAACCGGACAAATCATCGTCGATGCGGGGCCGCGTTGGTATCACCAAATCTCGCTGCGAGAAGGGGAAAAGGTGAAGGTCGTCGGCGAATACGACGACTATGATTTCGATGCCTACAGTATCACCCGCGATAACGGAGAAGTGATCCGGATTCGCAATGCGGAAGGACCCCCACCTTGGGCGGGCGGACGGAGGGGACGCGATCGCGATTGACAGTCATTAAAAATTGAAATGGATGTGATAGAATAACTGAATAATCATAACAGAGCCGATTTGCGATCGCCCAAACGGGTATTGCGATCGGGCGCGACCTGCCGATTTATTCGACTGTCAAAAATGCGGATTTTGCTAGTAGAAGACGATCCGGAACAACTCGAACCCCTCCACGCCGCCCTGACGCGATCGGGACACATTGTCGATGCCGTCGAAGATGGAATCAACGCCCGCTGGCTGATAGGTGAAAAAGACTACGACCTGCTGATTTTGGACTGGATGTTGCCCGGAGAAGACGGGATCATTTTGTGTCGGCACTATCGAAAAATGGGGAAATCCTCCCCCGTCCTGATGCTGACTGCGAAGGATACCACGACGGATAAAGTGACGGGACTCGACGCCGGGGCGGACGATTATTTGGTGAAACCCGTGGACTTGGAAGAATTGCTGGCGAGGGTGCGGGCACTGCGGCGGCGATCGCCCCTTTGGTGCGGTGATTCCTTGGAAGTGAACGGGTTATTGTTGTACCTCGATACCATGTGTTTGGAGTGGAACGACCAACAATTAAAATTGAAAAGTCGCGACTTTCAACTTCTCGAATATCTGATGCGACATCCCCGGCAGGTACTCACCCGCGACCAGATCGAACAAGCCCTTTGGGAGTGGGGAGAAGAACCGGAAAGCAACGCCGTCGTCGCCCGAGTCAAACGGCTGCGTCAACGGCTGCGGGAGTTGGGAATCGACACTTGGATCGAGACAGTTTACGGCACGGGTTATCGCCTGGAACCCCCCTCTTTATAAGAAAATGACAGATCTTATCAAAACAGTTCAAAAGCGCTGGATCGCCCTGCCAATTCGCGTTCGTGGGACGGCGATCGTCGCCATTCCCGTCACCTTTTTATTTACCACTTTATCCGCCTTCGCCTGGTTGAAATCCAACCTGGTGGAAGATGAAGCTTGGGTGCAGCACACCCAGACGGTGCGGCTGGAAACGAAACAGCTTTTAAATGCGTTGATCGATGCGGAAACGGGAGTTCGCGGGTACGGACTGACGCAGCGGGATGAATTTTTGGAACCTTACGATCGCGCGATCGCAGTGATTCCCGATTCTTTGGATCAGTTAGAAAATTTGGTGCAAGACAACCCGCACCAAACCCACGAAATGCAGGATATCCGCGCAATTGTTAATGAAAACTTGGAGATTTTCAAACAGAAACTCGCCCTTCAAAAAGACTTAAAACGAATTCGCGGAACGGCGGATGTTTTGGTGCCGGCGGCATCTCTTTACGACTGGTTGGACGAGGGAAAAGCGACGATGGACGCCGCTCGTAGGGAAATCGATCGCTTCGCAGAAACCGAGGAAGAACTGTTGATAAAACGCATCCGACACCGCGATTTTTACCGGCAACTGACTTGGATTTTTATGTGCATTTCAGTGGCGATCGGCACGATCGCGGCGGCTTTTGCCGTCCATCTTTTCTATCAATTGGAGCGGGAGTTGGCGGAGCGGGAAGAAAATCTCCGCCAAAGCAATCAACGTTTGGAAAATGTCTGCGATCAACTGCAACGATTTACCGCCAATGCCTCCCACGAATTGAGGGCACCTTTGGCTGCCGTTTTGAGCAATGCCCAGGTGGTATTGATGGATTTTGATGACCTCGAAGAAATCCCCGTATCGGTTGAAAATCGCCTGCAAAAAATCGTCGGCATCACCAAACACATGAGTTCCCTGGTGGGAGAACTGTTATTTCTGGCGAGGCACGAAGGGCTGTTGGCTGACGAATCGATGCAAACGGTGGATTTAACCCGGCTTTTATCAAATTTATTTTCGGAATGGCTACCCCAGGCGAAAAATCAATCTTTGCAACTGACAAAAGAGCTACCCGATCGCCCGATTTTAGTGCGGGCAGATGCCAATTTGCTGCGGCAGGCGATCGCCAACTTCCTCAGCAACGCCTGCCGCTACACCCCCGCCGGGGGAAGCATCGAACTGGGTTTGAAGACAGAGGAGGAACGGGCGTTAATTTGGGTGTCCGATACCGGCATCGGCATTTCAGAGGAGGCACTGCCCCACGTCTTCGAGCGCTTTTATCGCGCCGATCTGAAGCGTTCCAAAGCCTCCGGCGGATTCGGGTTGGGATTGGCGATCGCCGATCAAATTGTCCGGGCTCACGGGGGCGAAATTGGCGCGGACAGTAGCCTCGGAAAAGGTTCCACATTTACCCTAAAATTGCCGATTTTAAATTGAGGCTATTCCGGGGCTTCGGACAGCTTTGCGATCGCATTTCGCAGCGCCATTGAGAGGGCGGTTTCCGGCAGGCGATCGACGAACTCCGAGCCTTGCTGCTGTAAAAATTGTCTGAAAAATGATTCTGTTTTGGCTTCGGCAAGTAAAACTTGTTCGATCAGTTCGGCTTGCTGTTCCGCCGTCACATTTTCCGAGTTTAACTGGGTTAAAAAACGCTCCGAAATGGGTCGATTTTTTTCGGGATCGCCACAGTTCGCCACCCAACTGCGAATTTGCTGGGATGCTTCGTTGTATTCGATCACGTCGGTGCCCGCCAAGGTTTGAATTTGACTTCCGGTGATAATAAAACTGTTGCCAAAAGATTTTTGACTGAACGCTTTTAAAGCCGCCGATTGATTTTTTAAGGTTTCCGATTGATGGGTGGCAATTCCCAAAATTTGATTGATTTGTTGTTCCTTGGCAGCCAGTTGCTTTTGCATCTCTTCCACGACGCGATCGAGGCGTTTTTCCACCTCTGCTTTATCTCTTTGGGGATTGTAAGTGACTTTCACAACCCAGCGATCGCCCCGCCGCTCCACTCCTTTCAGTTCCAATCCCAACCCTTCATCTTCAAACTGAATCTGTTTCAGGCTGAACAGTACCGCTCGCCAATCTTCTCCCTCTTTAAAAATGAGCTCGATGACATTTTCCACTTCCTGATATAAAGACTCAAATTCCCGGGGCTCGAAGTCGCGATTCTGCGGGAAGCGATCGCAGAACTTGCCGTCTTCATCGATCTCTCGATAAACGTAATCGCATTCGACGTGAGTGAAGTCGGTTTGGCTGTTGACGCTCCAATCTTTGACGCAGCATCCCGTCAATTTTGCCCCGGTTAAATCGACGTCGATCATTTGAGTTCTCATCAATAAGCTCCCCCGCAAGTCGGCGGCTTTTAAATCGGCGCCGGTTAATTCGGCATCCGTCAAATTGAATTGACTCAGATCGGCGTTTTGCAAATAAGCACCTCTGAGGTTGACGTGGCTGAAGTCTTTCGCGTCCGAATATCCTTTCGTGAGCAGGTGTTGAACTTGGGGATTTGGCAAATCTAAATAGCGATCGTCCACCCGGGCTCGCTTCAATCCGGTGACGCCTTGAAAGCAAGTCCGATACAGTTTTTTCGCCCTCAAGTCGGTATTTGATAAGTCGGCATTTCTAAAGTTTACACGGCTCAAATCTAGGTCATAAAATGACTCTCCTCCCCAACAACTTGCCGCGATCGCGAGTTGTTTAAACCGCCGCAAGTTCGGCCGGTATTCGGTATCAAATCGGGTCATTTTTGCGGCGATCGCGGATAATACAATTCCGGATAATACGCATCCCAAAATTGTACCCGATCGCACCCATAAAGACGGGTCGGAAATTTGATAATTCGGATTGTCCAAAGCTGGGGGAGAGGAGAGAAACAGTCCGGTGGCGATCGCCGTCAACACCACCACGACAAAAATGATCGCTCTCAAGAGATTTTGAGACTTGAAGAAAACATTTGCGATCGAATAAAACAAAAAAATCTGGATTGCCAAACCGACGGCAACAAAAGCGATTCCTAAAATTGAAAAAATTAAAATCGAAAGCAAATAGACCGGATCGGGGTCTATCCAATGGGCGAAAATGGCGATCGTTGCCACAATTAAAGAGAATAATAAAGCCCAAGTCGCAGATTTGACACCCGCCACCAATCCCCGCCGAATCGTCGCGAAAATCCAGATCATAACGACGGCCAGCATAAATGAAGTCGATTCCCAATATGTTGCCGTTTGTGTCGTTAAGTTAAGAAATGTAGTTCCCCCTACCCAACTACTCAGCAGAGTTGATAGAATGGACAGGATAGGAATTACAATCAAAAAAGCAAATTGAGCTATCTTGAGCTTCAAGTCATTGGGTTTGTGCATTGATAGATAACTATACTTTTGGGGTGACTCTCGCCACATTTTAATAATAGCTCAAGTTGATGCAACTGGGTCAGAGCTTGACCCATCCTATCATTTTTCATTGTCGTTAAATTTGAATCGATACAAAGCTATGAATCGAACTCAAGGATTCCCATCCCAGGTGATTACAACCTGGTTTCTTCCCACGCCTTTAGTCTGGACGCTTCTGGCTAATATTCCTTCGATGCAAGACACCTTTCCAGATGACCCTCGATCCCAACCGAGACAATTGGGGCCGCAAGAACTGTACGAAATTTTTAAAGCTCGTCACGACCCCGACTCCCAATCTTTAATCAGTGCCGTTTTTGAGTACCCCGACTTCCTGCCCATCGCCTTTCTAGAATTGGGGATGAAGCGGGCTTCTGCCGTCTGTCGTCTCGTCCGCCATTTCTCCGCAGATAGCTGTCACAAGTTGGCGGAAAAAATTGCCGAGATTGATACCCAACTAGCGGGAAAGCAAAATCACTTGACGGCAAGAGAAATTGCCGAAGTTTTTGCGGTGGGGGAACGGAGTCAGAGCGATGTCGAAAATTTTTACAAAAGGTTTGAGATAGACGGCCAACTTCCCAGTCAGTGCTTAAATGACAACCCTCAGATTATCGAAGACTTGCGGCCCATACCCATCGGAACCGGATTTATGGTGGGCAATAGCTACCTACTGACAAATCACCACGTCATTCCAAATGGCGAAGTCGCGGTGGAATGTCTGGCACAATTTGGCTACGAGCAGGATGTTTATGGGCGAAAAATTGTTCCGATCGCATACGAAATAGATGAGACATTTTTTGTGACCTGTCCCCAGTTGGACTATAGCTTGCTCAAGTTAAAGCCGAAGCCGAAAGATAAAAATTTGGAAATATTAGGCAAGGCGGGCGATCGCTTCAGTTGGATTCAGATGAGTACCGACAGGACGCTAGTTTCCCCACCAATTACGCCAGAATTTAAGCGGGAATTTTCACTCGATGTTGACGACGATTTTCCCGGAGATCCCGTCAATATTATCCAGCATCCGAAAGGGACAAGAAAACAAGTTGCCCTGTCCTACAACCGAATGTTAGAGATGGATTCCAATTTTATTCGGTACGAAGCCGATGCCGATTTTAGCTCCTCGGGAAGCCCGGTTTTCAATCAACAATGGCAACTGGTTGGACTCCATCACGCCGCCATTCCCCAACTCGATGAAAATAATAAACCCGTCATGAGGGACGGTGGAAAAAGCTTTGAAATTCTCCAACAGCAAGGGATCAGAATTTGTCGGATTGTCGAAGATTTGAAAGAGCAAGCCGAGCAACTGAACCGGCAAGCGATGGAACGAGCCATTCAAGAAGGACGTTATAACCCCGCCATGCAAAAACGCCCTCCCACCGATCCGATCGCCGATGAAATTTTGAATTTTATCCGCTATTTCATCGACCAACCCGATGCCTCGAATTTTTTGGGCGACGGCGATAATGATTATATCTCCACGCCCTATTCTCCTCCCAACATGAGCGTTTTTTAAATTCGTCAACTCCGAGGTTGATCGGAGTCCAAATTGGCGGTGAAGTGAAAAATGTTTGAGCCGGCAAGCTCGCCAATTTTGCTATCATAAATTTGGAAAGTATTTCCCGTAGTTTGGGGTGCATTTACTTCCGCTTTTGAAGGGGCCGATCGCCCGAATAAAAACCCATCCGCCACCCGCATCCAGATCGCCGGGGTGGCAAAATCTCGCCGGCGATATTGGGTGGGACTCAAAGCGATCGCCCGCCGTCCTTCCTGGGCGGCAATATCCACCGCTTCCCCCCGAGACAACCGTTCGTAAAAGCAGCGAGAAAACCGACTCGCGGTTACATTGGAAACTTCATACTGCATCGCCACAACCACCGGAATATTTTGCTGAACCAACCGCGAAGCCACCCCGACAAACGCCTCGGAGGCGGACAGCATCCCCCCTTCGCAAGCCTGCAACATCACCACACCCGGACGATGGCGGTTAAACAATTCGCTAAAATAGTCGGCATCAACCCACATCGCCTCATTCAAATCGTCAACCAATGCAATTTGCCCGATCGCCCGATTGTCTTCATTTTCAAACCGCCCGTGTCCGATCAAATGGAACAGGTGGGGTTCTCGTTCCAAAATCTCGTCGATCGCCTCCGGAGTCGCCGGATTGACAGTCGGAATCAATTCCCACAAATCGGATTTTTGACTCAATTTTTCCAAAGCCGTTTCCACTTTCTCATAGGCGACGGCAGCCAGATCCTCCGGAGCCGCGATCGCCAGGGCGATGCGTAATTTTTCCCGGCTTTTCAACCGGATCGGTTGGGCCGGAATCCACTGCGATCGCCGCCTCGACAACACCAAATGCGGATCGGTTCCCAGCCAAATCGTCCCCAAATTCATCTGCTGGGGCAGACACAAAAACTCCCAAGGAAAAGCCGCCAAATCCGGAAACAGATGTTCGTCAATATCCAATTCAATTCGCACGATCTGCCGTTCTCGCTGAATCACCTGATAGTAAAAATTGACAAAATCCTGCCCCAAAACCTCGTCGAACAGCAACTCAAATAAAGCCTCCCCCAAACGGCGGGATTCGCCGGCATTGTCGAGGAGGTTGTCCCGGGCAACCTTCAACAATTCCGCCGCCCGTTCCCGGTGGGATGCCCGCAACACTCCCGCCGGTTCCCCCAAAGACTGATGCCGATTATCCCATTTTTTCACCTGAACTCGTTCTCGGCTGACCACCTTTATTTGATATGTGTAATACGTCGAATAATCAGATTTCATCTCCGTCCCTCCCAAATCATATTGCACATAAAAAAGCCCCATTAATTGACGGCATTCGGCAACGTCAAATCCCAGGTTTCCGACAAACCTCGGGCTAATTTTCGCTCGGCTTCGTCCTTACTTTTCAACAAAAAACGCAGGCGATCGCTCAATTCCCGAACCACTTCTTTCAAATCGGCAGTCAACCAATTCATATTCGGTTCCGCCCAAACCACGCCCCGCAATTGCACCGCCCCAACTCCCCGGGGAACTTTAAACAAAACCGACAATTCCAAACTCCTCCTTTTTTGCATATCGGCATCTTTGATATACCAGTAACACGTCGAACTTCCTTCCCCCAACGCCGTGATTTCCGACCGCCCGATCTGATATTGATAATTGGGGACGACGACGAACGCTTTCAGGTCATTTTTGCTGGAAACTTTTCCCTTTAACTCTCCGGGAAGGCGGGCAATTTCCCCCAAACTCGAACTATCCACACCCACCGTCCAATCCAAATTTTCATTCAAACCCAAATCCATTCCGGCGCCCCATTCCATCAGTGTCCGCCACTCATTTTTGGGAAACATCCCCTGGACGATCGCCTCTTTTTCCCCTTTCGGACTCCAGTCCAACTCGCAACACAGCCGCCGAAACTGCACCCCCGGTTTGGGACGCAAATTCACCGTCAATGTCATCGAATAAAAATCGTGGGTGTCCGCCATTTGCCGCCGATAAATTTCACTCAGATTCCCACCGCCACTCTGAAAATTATCCTCGGTCAAACGAATCAGTTTATCTCGGGGATTTCCGAACGTGATTTCCGTCTTTAACAGCCGTTCGAGGGCCGTATCTCCCAGGGCGACTTGTCGTCCCCCCGCCAAATCAGATTTCCAATATGTCACCTCATCGATCAACTGTCGCAGCAACCGATCGCACTCCTCAAAATCGGGATATTTGTCGAAATCATTCATCTTCTTTTGACCTCCAAATCTCCGTTAAAATGATCTAAAAATCGGCGATATCCTACGGATTCAACCCCGGCAACCCCCAACTTTGGACGACTTTCGCGATCGCGTCCCGGGTCGCTTCCGCCCCAAATCCCCAAGCCATCAGTGCAAAATAATCCTTCCAGGGATTCGATCCGAACGTGGTATTATCCACATATAACTCGCTGAATCCCGCCCCCGCCAACAGCACCACCGCCACGGCATAACTCGTCCAAATGAAGCTTTTCAGGCGCACATTTGCACCCTGAGCTTGTTGATTCCAGGAGGAGTCCGATCGCGCGATCGGCGGCGGTGAAATTAAAGGCAAACTCGACACCCATTCCCACGCCGCCGGATTCAGTTCGCCGACTTTGAGTCTCAGCTTTTGCAATTCCTCGGAAATAATTCGATCGGTTTCAATTTCCGGGGGTGTGGAAGCGTCGATATTGCGGTCGAGTTCCCGGATGATGTCGGCGAGGGGTTTTTCCTCGTCGTCGGGGAGGGTGGGAATTAATTTTTGCAGTTGTTTGACCTCTTCTTTGAGGGGGACGTAACTGTTAATTTGCTGGGCGATCGCCTCCAATTTTTCCCGCAATTGTACCGGACTTTCCAAATCCGGCGCACTGTTGAGGATTTCCTGCAAATTCCAATTCATCGTCCGCACGAAGGTCGCACTCGCGTCGTATTCGTTCAACTTTTCCTTGAGGCGATCGCTGTATTCAAACTGCGCCAACCAATCCAAACGTCCCATCACCCAGCGCCGCCAAATCGCCTCGGCATCGTCGATAATTTTCTTCGCCTCCTCCCAATTTTCCCCCTGAAGTTCCATCTTCACCTCGATTAAAAAAGCCTGGATGCGACTTTCAAACGCCGACGCCTTTTCCAAGTCCGGATCTTCCTCCATCTGAACCCGCAACTGTCCCACCCGGATCAATATTTCATCCCTCGGCCGTCCCTGCGATCGGTACACCGAAACGGCAATTCCCAACCCCGTCCCCGCCAACAGCATCAACAGGGGAAAAAACCAATGATCCTTGACGCGCAACGTCACCGGAACCGCCAGTTGTCCCCCGGCGTAACTCAGCCGCAAAGTCCCGACAAATTCTCCGCTGTCCGGCACCTTTCGGAAGTTAAATTCCACCGGCACGATCGCCTCTTCGGGTTTTCCCAAAATCGGCTGCAACTCTCCGGGTGCGATCGCACTCCCCGGAAACACCGACACCCCGTCGGTTCCGTTCACGTCGAAGGGGATCACCTGCAACTCTTCGATGGGGGTATCCGTCTTAATATAAAGCTGGCGGGTTTGCACCGTGGCGCGGTTGCCGGAAATGGTCAACCGCTCCGGTTCGACGGTTTGGGCCCCCGCCATCCCACCCGAAAACAGCATTGTCGCAGGAACGAGCAAACTCGCCAAGGCAGATTTTAAGCACTTCATCCCGGTTCTCCCAACTGATTTGTCACCCGAAGCCGCGATCGCCATCTCGACACGACTCCACCTCTCTCATTCAATCACCGGAAAACCCATTCCCGACAATTTTGAATTTAAAGTCCCCCTGGCGAAGGGGGATTTAGGGAGATTTTCCAGATCGGACTCGATCGCAAACTGCTATCCCAGATTTCGATATCATAAAATTGACAGTATGATTAAGACGACGAACCGAGAAGATAATATGGCTCAATTGAAACAGCGACGGCCGGAAAATATCGAAGGAAATTTTTACGTCGATCGCACCTGCATCGACTGCGACACCTGCCGCTGGATGGCTCCGAAAATCTTCAATCGTTCCGGCGAACAGTCGGCGGTTTATCACCAACCCGGGACGGAAGAAGAACGCATCAAAGCGATGGAAGCGTTGCTGGCTTGTCCGACAGCTTCCATCGGCACCGTCGAAAAACCGAAAGATATTAAAACCGTTCAAAACCGTTTCCCCCTGCGGGTAGATGACAACGTTTATCACTGCGGCTACCACTCGAAAAACTCCTACGGAGCCACCAGTTATTTTATCGATCGCACCGCCGGAAATATTTTGGTCGATTCCCCCCGCTTTTCCCCTCCCCTGGTGAAGCGTCTGGAAGAAATGGGGGGAATTCGCTATCTTTATTTGACCCACAAAGATGATGTCGCCGACCACGAAAAATTTCGCCAACATTTCGGGTGCGATCGCATTCTCCACGAAGATGACATCACCGAAAATACGCGATCGGTCGAAATCAAACTCTCGGGAAGCGAACCCATCCAATTCGACGATGACTGCCTGATTATTCCCGTCCCCGGACATACGAAAGGACACACGGTTTTGCTCTACGACGATAAATTTTTATTCAGCGGCGATCACCTGGCGTGGTCTGACTCTTTAAATCACCTCTACGCCTTCCGCCACGTCTGCTGGTATTCTTGGCCGGAATTGGTCGAATCGACAAAAAAATTGGCGAATTATTCCTTTGAATGGGTGCTTCCCGGACACAGACGACGCCAGAACTGCGATCGCGAAACCATGAAACAAAAAATGCAAGACTGTCTGGACTGGATGGAAACTCATGATTGAGTGATTAAATAGTTATTTCTTCTGGAAGGTGGAGATTTTAAGGTTCAGCAATTGTTAAAAGTTGTTGATGGTTCCTGTCAATCTCTCCCACTTAATCGTAAACTCTTAACGGTCTAGCTCACATCCAAAAACCATTTTCATGTCAAATTCACCGATTTCTGAAGGTCAAACTTCCCAACCGGTTGCAAATACCCTACGTCATGCCATCGTCGTCGTCGGAGGCGGCGCCGCCGGCATCACCGTCGCCGCCCAACTTTTGGAGCGCGATCGCACCCTGGATGTCGCCATCATCGAACCCTCCGACAAGCACTACTACCAACCCGCCTGGAGTCTGGTGGGGGGAGGTGCCTACCGCCTCGAAGACACCATCCGGGACGAAAAAGACTGCATCCCCCCCGGCGCCACCTGGATCAAGGCGGCGGCCCAAACCTTTGAACCCGAACAAAATCGGGTCGTCACCCAGGACGGACGGCGGATCGAATACGACTATTTGATCGTCTGTCCGGGAATTCAGATCGACTGGGACAAAATCGAGGGACTCCAGGACGCGATCGGCAAAGATGGCGTCACCAGCAACTATTCCAAAGATTACGCCCCCTACACCTGGGAAGTCCTCAAAAACTTCCAAGGCGGCAACGCGATTTTCACCTTCCCCGCCACCCCGATCAAGTGCGCGGGGGCGCCCCAAAAAATCATGTACCTCGCCGACGACACCTTCAGAAGCAACGGCGTCCGCGATCGCACCAACGTGATTTACTGCACCCCCGGCGCCAAAATTTTCGCAATCCCCGGCTACTGCGAATCCCTGGAAAAAATCGTCGATCGCCGCAATATTGAGGTCAAATATCAGCACAATTTGAAAGCGATCCGACCCCAAACCAAAGAAGCCATTTTCGAGACAACGACGGAAGCCGGAGTCGAGGAAATCGCCGTCCCCTACGACATGATCCACGTCACCCCCCCGATGAGTGCCCCCGACTTCATCAAAAACAGTCCCTTAGCCGTCCAGGAAGGCCCATCCAAAGGCTGGGTGGACGTGGACAAATACACCACCCAACACAACGTCTATCCCAACGTCTTCAGCTTGGGAGACGCCTCCTCCCTCCCCAATTCCAAAACCGCCGCCGCCATCCGTCGGCAGGCCCCCGCGTTGGTGGAAAACCTGCTGTCGGTGAAGGCGTCCCGGGAGTTGGGCGGAAAATACGGCGGCTACGCCTGCTGTCCCCTGGTGACGGGTTACGGGCGGACGATCATGGCCGAATTCGATTATGATAAAGTTCCCAAATCGAGTTTTCCCTTCGATCCCACCCAAGAGCGCTACAGTATGTGGCTGGTGAAGCGGTACGTTTTGCCCTGGCTGTACTGGAACCGGATGTTGAAAGGGAAACCCTTCGAGGCGGATGCTTTAGCTGGCGGCGATCGCTGATCTGGCGCTGTGTGTAGGGTGTAGGGGGAGACCGTTTCATTCTCCACCGAAAAATGTCGCTTGGGGGGCCCAGGGGCGACCGGGGCGACCGGGGCAAAGCTGGGAAGAATCTAAAATCTAAAATTCCCGATTCCCGATTCCCGATTCCCGATTCCCTAATACCGACTCCCTAATACCGACTCCCGCACTATAAATCCCGACACCGAGCCGGACGGCCCGGTGTCGGGATTGACGGCGATCGATCGCGTTAAAATGCCTCCTGAAGGACCCGCAGCCTTTCAAATTGTTGATGTTGCTGGTCGATCTGGACGGACAGAGAATCACACACTAACTCACACAGCTCGAACAGAAAAGGATTGGCGATTTCGTAATAAACATTGACCCCCTGTTGGCTGCGAGTCACGATTCCGGCGTGGGCGAGCAGTTTCAAATGTTTGGAAACATTGGCTTGCCCCAAGCCTGTCGCCTCAATAATTTGAGTGACATTTTTGGCCCCACTTTTCAAACAGCAAACAATCTGCAAGCGACTCACTTCCGAGAGAACTTTGAAAAAGTCTGCCATCAGGGTCAGCGCTTCGGGCGAGAGTTTGGCGACGCCGCACTCGTCGGAAGCAGACTGGAACCGAAATGATGCATTTTTCAGCGAACGTTTTGGCATGGTGAATTAGGTGAGTGGAGCAACATAGGTTTGACGTATACTCAGTATATTACCATACGGTAGAGCATTTTGCCATGAGTTATTGTACCGCAGCCGAAAGATGACAAGTTGATATATCAAATTTGAACTCGATCGCCGGCTCCATTTTGGACCCTTTCGAGTCAAATGGGCGCGGTAGCGGGCCCCGGTAATGTCCGGAACCGCCCCGAAAGCGGCGGAATGGGATGGGAAAAGGGGATGCGATCGCCGGATCACTCGAAAAGGGGGGGCGATCGCGACGGTTCCCGGCATTTCGTCAAGATACCGCCCCCGAAGTCTGGGCAGACATCTCAGGAAACTTTCATCAACGCTTCAGTTCGATTTCAAAACTCGGCGTTTCAATGGAAACGCGATCGGGAGTGGTCGGGAAAACCGAACTCAATCGGTCGTGGCAGCCAGAGGGATAACCCGAATAGGGGATGGGTGGGAAACCCGAGATTGGTCATCATAAAAGGGAGTGAAACGGGACGACACCTGCGGACGAAAACAGAACAGATGGCGATCGCATTTCGGTGCGGAAATGGATGGAAACGAGAATCCGAGCAGCGAGTCTGAAGCGCGACAAAAATGGACGAAGTTCTGATTGAAAAAAGGAGATCGAAAAACATGATGTGGTTATCGACGCTGTTCGTATCTGTCAGCCTGTTCGCCTCCGGGGGGACCCCCTCCCAGTTGCCCGAACCCTCGCCCCGGGAGGACGCGGTGCAGTCCCGGGAATCCGACCCGGAAGGGACGGCGACCCTCGCCTTTCACAGACGCCCCCTCGAATGTTATGACAATGGGGTGTGTTAGCGGCGCGTTTTCCCCACAGATCCGCAACTGAGGGATGCGTCCGCCCGTCCCTCAATGGTGCGATCGCATGACCGAAATCAGCTACGACGACTTCAGCTCGGTTGAAATTCGGGTGGGCAAAATTATCCGAGCCGAACCCTTTCCCGAGGCGCGCAAACCCGCTTACAAGCTCTGGATCGACTTCGGAGAGTTGGGGGTCAAAAAATCCAGCGCCGGCTTAACCCGGTTGTACCAGCCCGCAGACCTGGTGGGAGAGCAAATTCTGGCGGTGACGAACTTCCCCCCCAAACAAGTCGCCAACTTCATGTCCGAAGTGCTGGTGTTGGGGGTGGTGATGGACGGCGGAGCCGTGGCCCTGGTGAAGCCCGATCGCGACGTCCCCCCGGGGGGGCGGATACTGTGATCTCAAAGCGAGCTCAAATCCCGACCTCACCCCTATATGGGGGGGCGTCGGGAATTTTCAATTGTAGATTTTAAATTTTCGATTCCCCGTTGAGAGAGGAGTGAGGAGTCACAAGTCAGGAATCAGAAATTTCTCACTTCTCTCTACTCCCGACTCCCTAATACCGACAATACCTTCGCTTCGGTTAGACTCAAATTAGGGTGCGATTCGTTCGGGAGCGAAATAGGGCTGAGATGCCCGAAATAACCTCCCGGTAAGGCTTCTACCCACTCGGGTGGACATAAGGGGTACAGCCCTGAACAGCCTTATAACTGTCTGTATGTTCCGAAGTTTGGTATCACACGATACTAAACGAGGTTGGAACTCTCAGGGTCAAGAGGAAAAGTAGAGAATCTTAACAATTATTTAACAATCCTCAAGAGAGGAGGCGATAGCCACCCCCAGTTTTAGGATTCACAACCCTAGGATTGAAGCGGGGAAC
>NZ_JAYFER010000252.1:0-16585 GCF_055795065.1 Lyngbya sp. CCY1209 | reverse complement strand
GCAAATTTGATCGCTGCCGGCCTGCAAATTTGATCGCTGCCGGCCTGCAAATTTGATCGCTGCCGGCCTGCAAATTTTAACCCGTTTTTTCTAACTTTTATTAATCCTCAATTTTCGTAGATTTCCAAAGGTAAATTATCGGGATCTTTGAAAAAGGTGAATCGCTTGCCGGTGATTTCGTCGCGCCGGATCGGTTCGACAGGAACCCCTTTCGAGCAGAGGTCGGCGACGGAGCGATCTAAATTTTCCACAGCGAAAGCCAGGTGCCGCAAGCCGCAGGCTTCGGGAGAATCTGGCCGTCTGGGCGGGTTAGGAAATGAAAACAGTTCGATGCGATCCGCGACAGCGCACCTATCGCCGTCCCCCACTTGCAAATCTAATTTATAAGAATTTCGCGCCTCTCTGAAGGTTTCTTCGATGACCGAAAATCCCAAGATATTGACATAAAAGTGTTTGGATTTTTCGTAGTCCGAACAAATGATCGCCACGTGATGAATTTTGCTGACCTGCACGCCATCGCCCCCTTGACTCAAATCTCAATTTCATAGTATAGCTATCAGCAGTCGGCTTTCGGCAATCGGCACGGTGAATCACCCGCGATCGCGAGGGTTCGGGATTGGGTGGTGTCCAGACCGTTCCGGCGATCGCCCGCCGCCATACATCGGGAATCGGAAGCCGAAGTCCAAACAATTAATGATCAATTATCAATGATTTCGCGCCAAACTCTACAGATAGAGTTATCATGGGTTAGTTATTCCCCCCAAACCGCTAGATGTGGACATCGGGGGGACCGTTGGCATTCCCGAATCTAGGTGTTCCGAATCACTATGGCTGAAACATTGATCACATCCGGCGCGATCGACCCGACCCAGTGGCCTCTGGCTCGCGTTTGGTTGGAAGTTTCCACCGCTCTGGGTGTCGCCCCCCGGACGATCGATCGATTGGAGTTTTGGCGGCACCAAATCTGGGTTAAACTGGTAGACGGCAGGGCGACCCTGGTTAGTTTTCGCGCCCTACCCCTGTGGACCGAACAGGGACTCGAAGCCGTCCAACGCTGTTGCGATCGCCCGAGCCTCGACCGCCTGGGGGACATTTTCAGCACCGAAATCGCACGTTACGGGAAGCACTACAGCTCCGAGACACTCGAGCAGTGGCGAAGGGCCTGGGGGCAACGCGCCCAACAACTCAGAGCGAAAGCGATCCGTCAAGCCCAAGAAGAAGAGCGTCTCAAACCGATCCGCGATCGCCAGCAAGCCTGTCAACAGTGGCGAGAAAGCTGGCGCACCGTCCTCCAACACTGCCGGAGCCTGGAGTTCCTCGACACCTTGGCCCCGGAACTCGAACGCCAAATCCAAGACTTCTCCGATCTGGCGGAAGGACAGACGGCCATGCAACTGTGGCACGACCGTCGCCGGGAACTGATCCAGGCGACCGCATAAATCGGGTCTTCTCGATTTGTCCGTCGCCGACTCTGGATTGGACATCCTCCCCTGCCTAAAGGCGAGGGGATTCCTCCCCACGCCCACCTTTTGGGTCGGTCGCTTTCGGGGGGTTGACGTTTCTTCAGGACTGCTATCCGAAATGGAATAGTCTGACGTTCCCTCCGCGTCCGTTTTAAGTCTCGGAATGCCCTCCCGCGACTGTGTGTATGGCTCGATTGATCAAGTTCGGCGCCCGCGCCGCCCTTGTCCCGCGTGTATGGCCCCGTTACGATACACTTAACGAAGTCGATACAAAACTTAAAGGAGGTGACATCATGATGAAGCAAGAACAGACGAAATGCAAAATTGTTCAACTTGCCGAGGGTGTATTCGTTTCAACTCCGATCGAAGAATTCTGTATTCCCGCCCTGCGATCGGGATTCTCCGGATATCCCATCAATCCCCGCTGGAATGGTGTTAAAGTCTGCGCCTGGAAAACCGGGCGCCAGATGCGCGACGCCCTGTCCCGGGGTGAGATGACGGTGCGGACGACGGATTCGATGTTGGTTTGCGCCGAGGACGCGACGGAACCGGAATCCCCCGAACCCGCCGGTTCGTCCCAAAAATCGGGATTGATGTTTTCTGGACTGATTCGCCATAAAAAACGGGAGTGGACACTCGCTTGATTGACAGATGAACGGGGGCGGTCCGAAGCCGTCCCCAATTGTCTCCCCCGTTCCGGCGGTTCGATTCACATCCTGGGGAAGGTTCGCGATCGCCCCCGCTCCGATACAATAAACGGGGAAACCAACCAACCAACCAACCAACCTTTCGAGCCCATTCCCCATGTCACCTCAACCATCCGCCGAACTGAGCGTCACCGAAGCCCAAACCCTCCTCGATCGCTTCACCTGCGCCGATCTCACCGCCTCCCCGTCCCCGGAAGATCCGGCGGCGGTCCGTCAGGCGTTGCTCCTTGTCGCCCGAGAATCCGAATATCAGATGTTAGGCCTGTGCGCCGACTCTCGGGAGGCAGCTTTGAAGGCTCTACAAGACTATTTACCCGCCTTGGGTTACGCGACTCCCGTCGATCCCGCCGCCGTCCCAGACATTGAAGGGCCCGTTTACGTCAAATTCAACGGTCGCAGCGAGACGTACCACGCCAGCGCCTACCCGGAAAAGTACCGGGGCGTTTTGGTGTCCTGCCAGTCCTCCGACGCCGATGGCGTCAACGGCACCTACGGACACTTTCCCCTGGACCTGTTCGCCTGAGTCGGTTTTTCAGAACGGAACGGCTTCCGGGTTCCATCCGTCAACCGGGCTAGTCCGATGGGAGGAAAAATGCGGTGGCGGCGTAGAAACTCGGAAAAATGGTTCGGCGATCTCCCCATTGCGGGGGTGTTCAAGTCGAGGAATTTCGGGGCATTATAGTAATGCGCCGTCGAAAATTGCTACAATAGAAATTTTCTCGGTTACGCCTTGACCTAGACTGAACCGTATGGCATAATATGAAGAGATGTAAACTTGTCTCAGTCTAAAATTGGCATCTGGACTGGACTCGGAGCAGATAGCCAGACCGGTCGGAGCATCAGAGATGAAGGTTGTGAGTAATTGGGAAGACTCAATTTGTAGGTGAGTCTGCGGATCTCGAAAAAGGGAGATCTCCACGTTGAGCTAGGACACCGAAGACCTCGTAGCGGCTGACAGGGGGAGCGATCGGGCGCTCCCATATCAGGAGAAGAGAATCCACTATCAGGCAGGGCTTTCGACTAACGCACCATATTGAGAGGGAGGGTAAATTGACGATCCTGACATTCGATCTCACTCCGGGTGAGTGGGGCGGGTCGCTACAAGTTTACGAGCTGTTTAGGGAGGGTAACATTGACTATGGCAACTGCTAAGACCAACACCAAAAAAACTCAATCCACGTCGCGGAATTCCCGTCCGAGTGTCTCAATGGATGCGGTGCGGACTTACCTGCACGAAATCGGCCGGGTGCCGCTGCTGACGCGGGAACAGGAAATCGTGTTTGGCAAACAGGTGCAGCAGATGATGAGTTTGTTGGAGGTCCGGGACACCCTGGCCGAGAAACTCGATCGCGACCCCAGCGATGAAGAGTGGGCCCAGGCCGCGGAAATCAGCGAGGCGGAACTCACCGAAGCCCTGAACAAGGGCCGCCGCGCCAAACAGAAGATGATCGAGGCCAACTTGCGCCTGGTGGTGTCCATCGCCAAGAAATACCAGAAGCGCAATATGGAATTCTTGGACCTGATCCAAGAGGGAACCCTGGGCCTGGAGCGGGGGGTCGAGAAATTTGACCCGATGCGGGGATACAAATTCTCCACCTACGCCTACTGGTGGATTCGTCAGGCCATCACCCGGGCGATCGCCCAGAACTCCCGCACCATCCGCCTGCCCATCCACATCACGGAAAAACTGAATAAAATCAAGAAAGTTCAGAGAGATCTGGTTCAGCAGTACGGTCGCAACCCGACCCCCGCCGAAATCGGCAAAGCCCTGGATCTCGAACCGTCTCAAATTCGGGATTACCTGCTGGCCTCCCGCCACCCGGTTTCCCTCGACCTGCGCGTTGGGGACAACCAGGATACGGAACTGCAAGATCTCCTCGAAGATGAATCGGCGTCAGCCGATATCTACGTCACCCAAGAACTGCTGCGCCAGGATCTCAAAAGCCTGATGGCCGACCTGACGCCCCAGCAGCGGGAAGTGCTGACCCTGCGCTACGGCCTCAACGACGGGAAAGAAATGTCCCTGTCCAAAGTCGGGGTGCAGAT
This sequence comes from Lyngbya sp. CCY1209, assembly GCF_055795065.1. Classification (NCBI taxonomy): domain Bacteria; kingdom Bacillati; phylum Cyanobacteriota; class Cyanophyceae; order Oscillatoriales; family Microcoleaceae; genus Lyngbya; species Lyngbya sp. CCY1209. The sequence goes on along the minus strand of NZ_JAYFER010000252.1, from coordinate 12,369 downwards.
GAACATCAGCCGCGAACGGGTGCGCCAGTTGGAAAACCAGGCCCTCAACCACCTGCGGCGCCGCAAAGCCCAGGTTCGGGAATATCTGGCCAGCTAACACCATCGACCCGGTTTCCTCCAGGAAACCGGGTTTTGTTTTTAGGGAGTCGGGAATTGAAATCGCTTTTCTATCCCCCCACCCTCGAATTCCGATCTAAAATCTGCGTAAATCTGCGTAATCTGCGGATTTATACCCTAATTTTCATCAAACAAATCCCCCCGGCAACCCAAAAGAAAATGCCGCTCATCGCCAACGCCAAATCCAGGGAATAGGCATCCGAAATCCAGCCGATCGCGGGTCCGATCGCGGCAAAACACAGCCGAAAAGCAAAACTATTAATTGATAATACCGTCGCCCGCCGGAAAGAAGCGACTTGGCGGTTGAGGAGGGTCAAAATTAACGGCGATCGCAGTCCCCGGGCGAAATAGATCGTCGCCACGAAAATCACTCCCCAGGGGTGGTGAATCGCCGCCAGCAAACCGTAGGAGCCCGCCAGCACCGCCAGCATCAGCCACAGCGCCCCTTTGACGCCCAAAAGGTGCGAAATGGGGGTCGCCAGCAGCGCAGACCCGCTCAAGACCCCGTGAAAGGCCGCCCAGGCTACGCCGAACCCCCCCACGGGGAGGCCCCGATCGCCCATGTAGGCCTGGGACAGCCACACGATCGCGAAGGTACCCGCCGAGACGATCGCGCCCAGGGCGATGGGCCAGCGGACGGTTTTTCGGGTCGCCGTCCATTTCAGGGTGTCCCGCAGTTCCCCCCACCCCCCGACGGCGGCGGACCGGTGGCGGGGGGGTTCGGACAGGGTGAAAGCCAGGGCGACGTAAGTTAAAATGCACAGGGTTTGCAGGTAAAACGGATAGCGCAAATTCGCCGCGGCCACCGCCGCCCCCACCAGGCCGCAGACGGCCTCCGAAAGACCCGCGATCGCCCCCAGACGCCCCTCGAATCGGCCGTATTCCCCCTCCCTGTCCAGGGCCGACAGGCTGTCGAAGGCCAACGCCACATCCGCGCCGGAAATCAAACTCGCGGCCAGTCCCGACAGGGCCTCCGCGATCGCGAACCAGACAAAATCCCCCAAAAAACAGTAGGGAAGCAAGGAGACAACCCAAATCATTCCCCCCCAAATTAACGAGACTTTTCGCCCGAATACGTCCGCGAAATAACCGGAGGGGATTTCAAAAACAAAGATAGAAATTGATAAAATGGTTTTCAGTAAAATTGCCTGCTCCAGAGACAGCCCGTGATGTTGGTAAAATAACACCACCGTCGGGATGGGAAACCAGGCGAATTCCAGCCCCCGCAGGACGGACAATTTCCACAAGTTTGATCGCGGGGACGGGGACGGAGCGGGGCGGGTCTGTTTCATTTAACGCGGGTGTAGGGTGTAGGGTGTGGGGAAAGTGAAAAATGAAAAATGAAAAATGAAAAATGAAATTTTTTTGATTTGTTATTCCGCTTCCTCCGCTTGACCGTTGCCTCCCTCCGCTTCCCGAGAAGGACAGGATACCGCAAATCGGGGCCGTCCGTTCCCGAAAATCGCCCGAATTCTTCCTTAAGATTGATAGCCGAAACAGATAATTGGATATAAACTGCGATCGCGACTTTCAGAGGCTAAATGACAAGTTCCAACCCTCCCGCCCCCGACGACAGATTCTTTATCATTGGTATCGGCGCTTCCGCCGGGGGCATCCAGGCTCTCGAAACCTTTTTCGGCAACCTCCCCGACAATCCCAACGGCGCCTTTGTGGTCGTCGGGCACCTCGCGCCGGACCGCCGCAGTATGCTGCCAGAAATCTTGCGGCGGCGGACGTCGATGCCCGTCCACGAAATCGAAAATCGGATGGTGGTGGAACCGGCCCGCGTCTACGTCATTCCTCCCGGCAAAACCCTCCACCTCGAAGACCGACACCTGCGGTTGGAAGACCGGGGCGAGGTGCGCGGCTATCCGATCGACCGCTTTTTCCGGTCGCTGGCGGAGATTTGGGGAAATCGGAGCGTCGCGCTGTTGCTGTCGGGGTCGGGGAACGACGGGACCGTTGGGTTGCAAGCCATCAGCCGTGCCGGCGGCGTCGCCTTCATCCAGTCCCCCGAGACGGCGGAGTTCACCAGTATGCTGACCAGCGCCATCCCCTCCGGCCTGGTGGACGAGATTTTGTCCCCCGAAGACCTGGCCCGGGCCGTTTTTGAACTGATCCGATTTTCAGATAATTTCTCTGTGCCGAAATCCGAAAAGGAAGAAGCTCTCCCCCCGGAGATACTCGAAGCCATTTTGCAGATCTTGGAAGAGCGGGAGACGATCGACTTTTCCCACTACAAAACCAGCACCTTGAGGCGACGCATCCGCCACCGCTGCGCCCTGACCCGCCAGGAGAGCATGGAAGCGTACATCGACCACCTGCGGGAGTCGGAAGAGGAGCAAAAACTCCTGCGGCAGGACTTGCTGATCGGGGCGACCTGCTTTTTCCGAGACTCGGAAGCCTGGGAGGTGTTGAAAACGGACGTCTTGTCCCGGCAGATCGCCAAACTTCAGCCCCAGCAGCAGTTGCGGATCTGGGTTTCCGCCTGCGCGACGGGGGAAGAGGCCTACTCGATGGCGATCGCGGTGGATGAGGTGATCCGGGACGCCGGCAAACCCGTCCAGGTGAAGATCTTCGCCACCGATATCGATGCCGACGCCCTGGAAGTGGCAGCCAACGGAATTTACGGGCGAAACATCGCCAACGAGGTTTCGCGGGGGCGGTTAGAGCGATATTTCGACCGGCGGGGCGACGGCTATCAGGTGAAGCGATCGCTGCGGGAGATGCTGATCGTCGCCCCCCACGACCTCACCAAAAATGTCGGCTTTTCTAAAATGCACGTGGTCAGTTGCCGCAACGTCCTGATCTATATGCAGCCCCACCTACAGCAGCGGGTTCTGGGGCTGCTGCACTTCGCCCTCATCCCCCAAGGCACGCTATTTTTGGGGAGTTCCGAAACCTTGGGAGAGCTGGCCTCGGAGTTCAACGCCCTGCATCCGAGGTGGAAAATTTATCAGAAACAGCAGAACGCCCAGTTGTCCCTCACCCCCATCTCCCGGCAACCCCTGGTCGCGCCCTTCGGGTCCTTCATCCGCCCCAAACGCCAACAGCAGCAATTCGACCGCCTGCTCGGCTCGGTGTTCGACCTGTGCCTGAACGACCGCCGGATCACCTGTCTGCTGTGCGATTTCAACAACAAACTGCTCCGCATCTTCCACAACTCGGCCCGACTGATGGAATTCCCCGTCGGAGAGGCCAATTTGGAGGTCGCGGAACTCGTCCACCCGGCTTTGAAACTGCCGCTGAGTACGGCCGTGCACCGCAGCAAGCGCGATCGCCAACCCGTCCTCTACACCGGCATCAAGTTGAGTCGCGACGGGGAGGAACTCAGCGTCACGATGCGGGTCGCCCCCGCGACCGCCGAGCGCAACAACGGCGAACATCTCGTCATCGTCTTGGAGGTCGAAGTCCGGGGAACCCCGTCCCCGAACGCCCCCCGGTTCGACGCGCAAGGAGAAGCCGCCCGACACATCGCGGAGTTGGAATACGAGCTGCAGCAGACCCGGGAAAACCTGCAGGTTGTTATCGAAGAGTTGGAAACCTCCAACGAAGAGCAGCAGGCGATGAACGAGGAGCTGCTGGCTTCCAACGAGGAGTTGCAGAGCACCAACGAAGAGCTGCAGTCCGTCAACGAAGAACTCTACACCGTCAACTCGGAATATCAAATCAAAATTCAGGAACTCACCCAACTCAACAACGACATCGACAACCTGATCCGCAGCACCGATATCGGCGTGATCTTCCTCGACGCCGACCTCAACATCCGCAAGTTCACCCCCGCCGCCACCCGGCTTTTCAACATCAAAATCACCGACATCGGCCGTCCGCTCACGGATTTGACCAACAACCTCGACTCTCCGGATTTGGTGGAGATTTTGCAGCGGGTCAACCAATTTAAGCAACCTCACGAGCAGCAGGTGGAAAGCGACGGGGCGAGCCGTTACATTTTGATGCGGGTCAACCCCTACTCCAAGGAGGGGGTGACGGATGACGGCATCGTGATCAGCTTCGTCAATATCGACGACCTGAAGCAGACCGAGCATCGGCTCGAGCAGAGCAACGAAATGCTCGAACGGCTCTACGAGATTAGCCCGGTAGGCCTGTGCTTGCAAGACCGGGACCTGAAGTTTTTGCGGGTGAACCGGGCCCTGGCCGACATCCACGGGGTTTCCGTCGGGGAACACCTCGGCCGACCCCTGCGGGACGTGGCTCCGGATCTGGCCGGTCGCGTCGAACCCCTGCTGCGGCGGGTCGTGGAAACCGGGGAGCCGGTCTACAACACCGTGATCCGGGGCCGGACTCCCGCGACGGGCGATCGGGAGCGGTTCTGGATGGCGAGTTACTATCCCGTGGATTTCCTCGAAGATGGCAGCCGCGGCGTCGGGTCGGTGGTGGTGGAAATCACCGATCGCGTCCAAGCCGAACAAGCCCTGCGGGTGAGCCGGCGACAGTTGCAAGAGGCCCAGCGACTCGCGAAAATCGGCAGTTGGGAACTCGAACGGCCCGACGGCCGGGATTGGGCGGGCATCCGGCCCACCTGGTCCGACGAATTGTTCCAGATCTACCGACTGGACCCCCGGTCGGAACCGCCCCCCTTCGCCGAGTTTTTGCTGTACCACCTCCCCGAAGATCGGGAGACGCTCCGGGAGTTGCTCGACCGCCTGTTCGTCCGGGGAATCCCGTTCAGCGCCGATGTCAAATTTCAGCGCTCGGAGGATGAGATGGGGTACGTGAACCTGATCGGGCAGGCGATCCGCAATCCGGCGGGGGAGATCGCCAAACTCTACGGCACCGTCATGGATGTCACGGAGCGGAAGCGGAGCGAGCAGGAGATCGTGCGCCAAAATCAGGCGTTGGAGGAGGCGATCGCGATCGCCCAGGCCGCCGACTCCGCCAACCGGGCGAAAACCGAGTTTTTGGCCAACATGAGCCACGAAATTCGCACCCCCATGAACGCGATCCTGTCGTCCAGCCAGCTTTTGCAGCGGATGATGTCCGGCCGGCAAGAGTATCAAAATATTTTGCGGATCTTGCTCACCAACGGCACCCGGTTGCTGGCGTTGATTGACGACATTTTGGATCTGTCCCGGCTCGAATCCCGGCAACTGCGGCTCGAACGCCGCCGCTTTGACCTCCGGGCCGACATCATCGCACCCCTGGCTGAGATCTTTCTCCCCCAAGCCCGGGCTAAAACTTTGGAGCTCGAATTTCACCTCGACCCCGACATACCCCGGCAGTTGTCCGGCGACGACTTCCGCCTCCAGCAAGTCCTTAACAACCTGATCGGCAACGCCATCAAATTCACCGAGACAGGCCGAATCGCTGTCAACGTCGTGTGTCCGTCCGAGCCGCCCCCCGGCGGGTCCCCGATAGTCCTGCTCTTCAGCGTCCGGGATACGGGGATTGGCATCGACCCGCAGACCCGCGATCGCCTGTTTGAGCCCTTCACCCAGGCCGACAGTTCCACCACCCGCCAATTCGGGGGCACCGGGCTGGGCCTGACCATCTGCCGCCGCATCGTGGAGTTGATGGGGGGAGAGATCGGCGTCAACAGCACCCCCGGGCGGGGATCGACGTTTTGGTTGAAAGTCCCCTTCGACCTCGCCGATGCCGCCGCTTCCCCCGGGGAACCGCAACTCACGGAAGCGCCCCCGCCGCCTCCGGCCCCGAGTTCCGCCCAAATCCTGATCGTCGAAGACCACCCGGACAACCGCGAAATTTTGGTCCTGCTTCTCGAAAGTATCGGCTACCGGCCCGATGCGGTGGGCGGCGGCCGGGAGTGTTTGGATCGGGTCGCCCAGCAGGACTACGACATCATCCTCATGGATTGCCAGATGGCGGGTTTGGACGGCTACGAGACGACCCGTCGCCTGCGGGAACTCGAGGGGGACCGGAGGCACACGATTGTTGTTGCCGTCACCGCCCACGCCATGAAGGGCGATCGCGAAAAGTGCCTGGAAGCCGGCATGGACGACTACATGAGCAAACCGATCATGGAAGAGGATCTGGCCCGGATGGTGGAGAAGTGGGTGCCGCGGGAGTGATGGTTTTGGGGGCGGAGGAGGTGGAGGAAGCGGAGGGGGGATGATTTGTGCGTGTATTTTCCGATGTCGGGCGATCGCATGAATTGAACCGACTCCGTATTTTCACTGAATTTAGGGTTCAATTTTTAAAGATTTTATACCAGAAAAAATGTTTAAAAATCAACAAGTTTTGATTTAAGAAACTTTTACACAAACCGACGGATTTATGATGGCAACTTTACAAGAAAATTGTTAGGGTTGAATTGTCAAAGTCGAGATACCCAGAGGTTTAACCCCATGAAATCCAACTATTTAAAAACTTTATTCGGAAGTGCGATCGCCACCACCTGCCTGATTTCCGCCACCGGCGGCGCGGCCCAAGCCGGACAATTCTACAACAACTGGAATTACAGCATCGATTCCTTTACCGACGGTTCCGGCGGCGAAGCGTACAATATCCGGGGCATGGCGACGATGGAAACCTCGGACAGCATTTGGGTCGCCCTGACGGGCGGAATGCCCCTAGAAGGCGATTCTAACTGGCGGGCAGCCGACGATAATATCGGTTGGGGCGACTTATTCTTCAACTTCACCGGAGACGGTTTCCAAACCGCCAGCGATAATAACGCCCTGTTTGGCGTCCGCTTTGCCGGAACCAATGACTCCGGTGCCGCGACGACGGGGGTTTATGCCGGAGTTGGCGCCGCCGGTGTCGCCAGCAGCAATGCCGGATACAACAGCCTCCGACATTACTACAACAGCGGATATAACCGCACCAACACGATGGGAACCGACATCGCCACCAAAGCCGAAGCCTTCAACTACTTCGGCAAAACAACTCCCGTCCTCAACGTCATCGCCTCCGGCGAACGGGTTGGCGATATCGCGATGCAAAGTCAAAACGCACTGACAGCCGCCGGCTTGGATTTCGGCAACTTCGGGGCCTCTGGAAATCATACCATCGGCTTCAGCTTCGACAAATCCCTCATCGCCAGCGGAGACTACATGGCCAGCCTGTTCCTGGAATGCGCGAACGACGGGGTTGCCCTCGCCGGACACGCCACCGAACCCGTCCCCGAACCCGCCACCGCCGCCGGTTTGGCGTTCCTCGGCCTGACGTTCCTCGGTGGCAAACTCCGCCGGCGTCGGGATGCCTAGAAGCTCGAAATTTAGACTGACCTGTCTCTCCGAAATTTACCGACCCGGTTTCCTCGAAGGAAGCCGGGTTTTTTTGGCAACGATTCATATCAAGTCCGTTTGAATAGTTACACAATCGTTGGAGAAAAGGCAAGAGGCAAGAGGCAAGAGGTAAGAGGCAAGAGGCAAGAGGCAAGAGGCAAAAGTTTGAAGCCGCTTCAGAAGATGGCGAAACCCAGGAATCATAACTGTTTTAGGGGACATGATATCATATAGCAACGGACAGAACGGTTGGGACATTTGCGGGTGCCTGAACGGTGACTGCTGATTGCTATATCAACTGCGAAAGAGGCGGGTATATTGGACTTCGTGAGCCATACTCGCCAAGGACAACCCCCAGCTACAGCTCGCCAAATCGTCGTCTTTCAAAAGCAATATTTCTTCGGCGACTTCGGCGATGGTTTTGTTGGATTTGAACAATAACTTTTGTCCGACGGTTTGCCCCAAGGGAATCAGTTTCACCCCCGCCCCGATCGCGTGACTGGTCCAACTCTGCAAGTATCCCAGCAACGCCATTTTTTCGTCGAGGTTCCAATTCGCCGCCCCCACCCCGAAGGCGATCGCATAATTGCAGGGTTTGCCAATTGTCGTCAATGCCACCTTGAGGGGAGAATCGGAATTTGCCGCCTCCGAAACGCTTTCCAATTCCAATAATAATCCCCATAGCGAATTTCCCATCTGCCAACTTTGCTGGCGCAATTCCGAGGTTTCCTTGGCCGCACTTAACCACTTATTCCAAGTAGATAAACCCGAAAAATCCCGTTTTTTAAAACCGCGAAACGCCCTCACCATCACCGCCGCCTCCATCCGAACCGCCCCAATTTGTAACTCTTGAAGCAGCCAATAAAACAGGGAATCATCGTCCGCGATCGCCCCCCTTTCCACCAGGGTTTCCAACCCCTCAGAATAACTGTAGGCGCCCAGCGGCAACGTCGGACTCGAAAGTTGCAACAATCCCAGAATCACAGTAATTTCTTCTCCTATCCGTCGGAAATTTTAGATTTTAGATTTTAGATTTTAGATTCCCCGATGGGGGAGGAGTTAGGAGTTATATTATATCAAATCCGGTTGAATGCCCGGAAAAAAACGGGTTGGATATCGAGACCGCTTGGGAATCAATTCCCAAGCTAACAGCTCAAATCATCGGTCGATGATTGGGGAGTTTGTGTGACTAAAGAACCGGATCTGATATAACAACTGACAAGGGGGTTAGGACACAATTACTCCAACCGAGTCCACTTGAGTGGACTTCTGCTATGAGCCTTGAAATTCATTTCAAGGCGGGTCTAAAATAGGCCGATCTGTCCCAACCGTTCTGTCGATCGCTATATTAGGAGTGAGAAATTTCTCTTTCCTCTTTCCTCTTTTCTCTTTCCTCCCTACACCCTACACCCTACACCCTACACCCTTTCTCAATGTGAATGTCCGTAGGCGCCTTTTTCCGGATAAAAAGGGGCGATTTCTTGTTTGACATTCAACCCCAACTGAACCAGCAAATCGGCCAACACCGGATCGGGATGTAACCGCAAATACCGGGGTTTAATTTCCAGGGGGACGTGACGATTTCCCAGGTGATAGGCGGCGCGGATCAGGTCGAATTCGGAGGATGCCGTCACCGTCATGACCGGTTCCGGTTTGGCGATGATACACAACACTTCTTCCCCCGTTTCAGAAACCAAGCGATCACCGTCTCCGAGTTCCACCCCCCGAGGCAGACACACCGCAATGCGATCGCCGTCGGGGAGTTGGAGGTGTTGCCGGGTTTTGGTGCGTTCTTCCGCCGTCAGCGCGATCGTCGAGTCGGGGATGCGATCGGCATCCGGCGACAATTTTCCCGTAAAAGTCAGCATGGAAAATCCGAAGGATGTGGGATATTCTCAATTGTAGGGGCGAATGGCATTCGCCCTCTGATTTCGTCCTCTGATTTCGCCCTCTGATTTCGCCCTCTGATTTCCAATCTTTCCCGACTCCCGACTCCCGACTCCCGACTCCCCAAATTCACAGCAAGCCGACGAAGTGCAGCGGACCCTGACCCGCGATCAGTTCCACGATCACCGCCACGATGCCGATCATCGCCAGTCGCCCGTTCCAGACCTCCGCCGCCGTCGTCATACCCCACTCCCAACGCTCCTGGGGATACATCTTCATCTTCTTGTCGGGACGGACGACTTCGGAGAAGTGGATGTGGGGCCGGTTCAACGACTCCACCACCAGAGCGGCGAGATCCTCGATGAAGCCAGGATGGGTGTTGAGGGCCGGAACCCGGTAGAAATTCTTGATGCCCGACTCCTCCGCCAGTTCCCGATATTCCATATCGATTTCTTGCAGGGTTTCGATGTGTTCGGACACGAAGCTGATGGGGACCACCAACAGATCCTCGACCCCCTGCTGGGCGAGTTCCGGAATCGCCTCTTCGGTGTAGGGTTTCAGCCACTCGACGGGGCCGACCCGACTTTGGTAGGCGAGGGTGTGGGAGTTGGGACGGTTGAGGGTGTTCACAATCGCCTCGGTGCAGGCCTCGATCTCTTGCTGGTAGGGGTCGCCGGCCTCCTCGACGTAGCTGAGGGGGACGCCGTGGGCGCTGAAGAACAGGTGAACCTTGTCTGGGTTGGGGTGGTGGTCGAGTTCCTGGGCGATCAGTTGCGCCATCGCCTGCTGGTAGCCCGATCGCTCGTACCAGGACGGGATGACGGTATAATTGATCTTTTGCAGGGCCGGGTCTGTTTCCCAGATCCGCTCCAGGAGTCGGAAGCTCGATCCGCTGGTGCTGATGGAGAATTGCGGGTACAGCGGGAGGATCACCAGTTCCTCGATGCGATCGCGCTTAATTTTAACTAGGGCCTCTTCGGTGAAGGGGTGCCAGTAGCGCATCCCGATGTAGACCTGGACATCGTGTCCCCGTTCCTGCAATTTTTGTTGCAGCGCGGCGGCCTGTTCCTCCGTAATTTTGCGTAACGGGGAGCCACCGCCGATTTCTTTGTAGTTTTCCTGGGATTTCGTGTAGCGCAGGGTCGAAATCATCCAGGCCAGGGGTTTTTGTAGCCAGGTGAATGGCAGCCGAATAATTTCGGGATCGGAAAATAAATTGTACAGGAAGGGGCGGACGTCCTCCAATTGTTCGGGTCCGCCCAGGTTTAGTAGTAAGACTCCAACTCGTCCCATGGCGCTTAATCGATTCCCAGACTCTAATTTTTGTTACTCATTTTAACAATATATCCTGTTGGGTGAGGCAAAGTCGATAGCAAAACTCTCGAAACCTTGATTTATGGCAACTTTTTTAAGACCTCTGAGTTACCGCTACCAGTGGCTCTACGACGGCATTTCCCGCCTCGCCGCCCTCGGCGTGGGGGGGGAAGCCCGATTTCGCCATCTGGCCCTGGAGGGGCTGGAAATCGCGCCGGATGCCCGGGTTTTGGACCTGTGCTGCGGCAGCGGACAGGCCACGGCCGTTCTCGCACAGTATTCTCAACAGGTGACGGGGTTGGATGCCTCGCCGCGATCGCTCGATCGGGCGAGACGGAACGTCCCGGAAGCGGACTATGTGGAGGCATTCGCCGAGGAAATGCCCTTTCCCGAGGGGAGCTTCGATTTGGTGCACACGAGCGCCGCTCTGCACGAGATGGCACCGGAGCAGTTGAGAATGATTGTAGCGGAAGTGTACCGGGTTCTCAAGCCCGGGGGTATTTTTGCCCTGGTGGATTTCCATCGCCCCACCAATCCCCTGTTTTGGCCGGGGGTGGTGGCGTTTCTGTGGCTGTTTGAGACGGAGACGGCTTGGCAGTTGATTCGGGCGGATTTGGGGGGTTTGTTGGCAGAGGCGGGGTTCGAGGTGGGGGATTCGCCCTCGGGGGAGAACCCGCCGCGGCATTGCCTCCACGCGGGCGGCAGTTTGCAGGTGATTCAGGCAATCAAGGGGGTCTGAAGGGAGTTGTCGCTTTCCCGACTCCCGACTCCCGCGCTTTATGAGTCGTATTTTAACGAATATGACTGAATATTAAGCTTTGCTACGGTTTGATGAAGGTGCGAGCTTTTGTGATAGAAGGTTGAACTTAAAGATGCTAAAGTTTTTCAATTCTGTCCAACTTTTTTAGATTAGGAGAAGTCCCTTGATCGATTCAATTTTGGTTTTAGCGGCTGCGACGACCACCTCTTGGGGTCCGAGTATTGCGATCGTGATGGTGATCTGTAATGTGTTGGCGATCGCGATCGGTAAGTTCACTATCCAACAGCAGACTGTCGGCGCCTCCACCCCCATCGCGGGAATGAGTGCGGGTGCTGTGGTGGGCAGCATTTGCTTGGGCCACATCCTCGGCGCCGGCGTCATTTTGGGACTGGCTAACGTGGGCGTCCTTTAAGTCGGTTTTGATGCCGCACCGCTTTTGTTCCGGGTTTCCGGGGCGGCGGTGCGGTTTTTTTTAGAAGGGTTCACCACAGAGGCACAGAGGACACAGAGGGGGGGTTTGTCCTAATTAGATCGTCTGATTTTGGCTTTCATGGGAGTATAGAAAGGTGATTTGGGCGATCGCAACTTGGGATCGTCAGCTAGAAACCATAATAATGTATGAGTGTCAAGTAGCATTACATATAATCCTTCAAATCTTCGAGAGGCTCGTCAAAATCCTCCGCCATGCGAATTTTTCCCTTCAGTAGTCCGGCTTGTCGCTTTTTCTGTTGCGGTTCGGACTCGACTTTTTTCTCTGCATACCGTTCTGACAAAAATTCAATATAGTGAAGTACCTCGACTTTCAGAGACTCGGGCAATGCCTCTAATTTTTCTAAAATTGCAGATTTAAGCATCGGTTTTTCTCCTTTTTATTATTATAATGCGATCGCACCCTTTTAAATCAATCGGGGCGTATGGTATACGCCCCGACAAAAATGCGATCGCTCGTTTATGCTTTATGCGTTAAATGGAGGCGATCGCCAAATTTTCAGGGTGCGATCGCTTCAATTTTCATCTCGCGTCGGGGGAATATCACATCAGGGCGTATGCCATACGCCCCTACAAAAATGCGATCGCTCGTTTGGG
>NZ_JAYFER010000251.1:0-14733 GCF_055795065.1 Lyngbya sp. CCY1209 | reverse complement strand
CAAGCTAATAGCTCAAATCATCTAAAGATGATTGGGGAGGTTGTACGAATCTGATATAAGATGTCGCCTCTGCCTCCGGTCGCCTCCTCTGCTCCCCCTCCCCGAGGGAGTTAAGATATAACCAAGTCAAACTATCCACGCTGTCGGGCGTCGGTCCCGGCAGTCACTTCTCACCGCCACGGAACTCATGGCATTTACCTCCAATCCAGTCCATTCGCCTTGCCTGGATGAAATTCTCGATCGCGCTCCTCTCAAGGTGTCCCCCAATACGCCCCTAGCCCGGGCGATCGCCCAGATGCAGCCCCACGGCCAGCATTGGTATCCCTTGCCGCGATGGATGGAGCGAGTCAAAAATGGGTCGGTCTGGCCCCATCCGGACAGTTACGCCTTGGTGGTGGAAGGCGAAAAACTGGTGGGAATTTTGACCGGGGGGGACTTGGAGCGTCTGGAGACGTCGGGGTGCAGGCCGTCTCAGGTGTCCGTGGCCGAAGTGATGACCTCTCCGGCGATCGCCCTGCGGGAAGAAGATTATCAGGATATATTCACCGTCGCCTCCCTGCTGCGAGGCCACCAAATTCACCACCTCCCCGTCATCGATCGCCGGGGCCATCCGGTGGGGGCGATCACGCCCCAAAGTTTGCGGCCCCCCGACCCGATCGCCCTTTACGAAACCGTCCGCGAATTGCAAGATCGGGTGAGTCGCCTCGAAACCGAAAATCAACGACTTTCCCGACAAAACGACTGCCTCAAAGCCCAAAATTTCCCCCGGGCGCCAGAAGCCGACCTGGGTGAAAGCCAACTTCTGCTGGCCGAAATTGCCCTGCACATCCGGGACTCCCTCGACCTCGACCGCATCCTCAACACCACCGTCAACGAAGTGCGGCAGTTCCTGGGCGTCGATCGCGTCACCATCTACCGCTTCGAGGGAACCGGCGGTGCCCTGGGGGTCGCCGAGTCCGTCAGCGCCGGTTGCGAGTCCTTCCTGGGCGAAGTCATCCGGGATGATTGTTTGGCAAAAAATCGCCTCGAACCCCATCAAAACGGTCAAATTTACGCCGTAGACGACATCTACACGGCGGGGATGGAACCCGGTGACGTGAGACGGCTGGAACGACTGCACGTCCGCGCCCAAGTCCTCGTCCCCATTTGCCTTCCGGGGGAAGGGGAAGCGGTATTAGGTATTAGGGAGTCAGGAGTCGGGGAAGTTGACACCGCAGGGGGGATTGGCGAGTCGTCCCCCCAGGACAATTTTCAACTCTGGGGCCTGTTGAGCGTCACCGTCGCGGACCGTCCCCGCCGGTGGAAGGAGTCGGAACTCGATCGCCTCAGACACCTGGCCGGACAGGTGGCGATCGCCATCCAGCAGGCGGAAATACTGCGCCGTTTCCAAACCGAACTCGAAGAAAAACGGCAAACCGAAGCGGAATTCCGGCACCTCAACGCCGAACTCGAGCGCCGGGTTTTGGCCCGCACCGGCCAACTCAAGGCCACCAACCAAGAACTGCACCGGGAAATCCGCGATCGCCAGACCCTCGAAATCCGGCTGCGATCGTCGGAAGCCCGAATGCGGGGCATCTTCGCGGCCATGACGGACATCGTTTTGGTTCTCAGCGCCGACGCCAAACCCCTGGAAGTGGTCGCCACCAACCCGGCCCTGATGTACCATCCCAAATGGGACATTCTCAGCGAAACCCTCAAACAATTTTCCCGACCCCAAACGGCGGAGATCTTCGGCCGAGCCGTCGCCGAGGCGATCGAAACCCAAAAAATCGTCGATTTTGAATACCAACTCGCCCAGGGGAACGCAAACGCCTGGTTTCTCGCCCGGATTTCCCCCATCTCGGAAGAGGCGGCGATCTGGGTCGCCCGGGACATCACCGACCGGAAGCGGGCGGAAGTGCGGCTCAAAAATGCCCAGGAAGAATTGCAGTGCCTCGTGGCCGAGCGCACCGCCGCCCTGGAGGAGGCTAACGAGATCCTGATCGCGGAAATTCAGGAGCGGCGGCAGGTGGAAACGGCCCTGCGGCAGTCGGAGGAACTGCACCGGGCGATTTTGAGCACCATTTCGGACGCGGTGTTCATCACCGACGGCGACGGCCACTTCACGTTTATTTGTCCCAACGCCAACATCATTTTCGGCTACCGGGAGCACGAGGTCTGGCAGTTGGGGAACATCCGATCGCTTTTGGGAGGGCCCCTATTTGACGAAAGCCGTTTGGACCGGCGCGGGGAAATTCCCAACATCGAGCGGGAAATTGTCGATAAGTGGGGAAATACTCACGCCGTTTTGGTCAACGTGAAGCGGGTGGCGATCGGCGAGGGGACAGTGCTCTACACCTGCCGGGACATCAGCGATCGCAAGCAGGCCGAAGAGGCGATCAAACGGATGAATCAGGAACTCGAAACCGTCGTCGAGGAGCGCACCGCCCAACTGCGGGACGCCAACGACCAGTTGCTCATCGAGATCCTCGAGCGGCAGCAAGTCGAGATCGAAATCGAGGAGCGTGCCCGCCAGCAGGCGATCGTCTCCGAACTCGGCCAGTTGGCCCTTTTCGGCTCGGAACTCGACGCCCTGATCGAAGAGGTGGCGACCCGGTTGGCGCGGGGATTGAACGTGGGCTACTGCAAGATTGTCGAGCGCCAACCCGACGGGCGGATGTTGCTGACGTTGGCGATCGCCCACTCCGAATTTCAAGCGTTCACCTTCCTGAACCGGGAAGATTTGGGGCCGGCCCCCCCGGATTGTCCCCCGCCTTCGACCCCGACCCTGCACCGCCACGATCGCCTCAACGGGGTGAGTGTCCCGTTGAAGGGTCAGCAACGGGATCTCGGCTGTCTGGGGGTCTACAGCGACCGCCGCAAGGTGTTTGTCGAGGACGACATCAATTTCATCCAGAGCGTTGCCCACGTCTTGGCGACGGCGATCGAGCGGAAGCGGGCCGAGGAGAGCTTGCAGCAGAGCGAGGCGAAATTCCGCCTGTTCGTGGAGCACGCCCCGGCCGCGGTGGCGATGTTCGACCGGGAAATGCGCTATTTGGCCGTCAGCCGGCGCTGGTCCAGCGACTACGGGTTGGGCGATCGCGACTTGATCGGCCGGACGCACTACAAGGTTTTCCCCGAAATTTCCCAACGGTGGCGGGACATTCACGAACGCTGCCTGCACGGGGCGATCGAATCCTGCGACGAAGATTTGTTCTACCGGGCCGACGGGACCCAGGAGTGGCTGAAGTGGGAAATTCGCCCCTGGCACGACAGCGGGGGCAACATCGGCGGCATCATCATGTTTACCGAGGCGATCACCGACCGCAAAAAAGCCCAGGCGGAAATTCGGATTCGCGCCCGCCAACAGGCGATCGTCGCCCAACTCGGCCAGATGGCCCTCTCGGGGGCCGACCTGGAAACCCTGATCCGGGAGGCGGTGATCCAGGTTCCCCGGGGGTTGCAGATGGACTATTGCAAGATCTTGGAATTTACCTCGGCCCAACATCCCCGCCTCACCCTCAGCATCTGGAGCGACGAGGAAAATTACACCTTCATCACCCACGAACCGATCCCCCCCCGGGCGGTGCGCCGACCCCCGCCCCTAGAGCCGGAAATTTGCCGCCACCCCAACCTCTGCGGCCAGAGCGTCGCCATCCAGGGGAAAACCGACTGTTTCGGGGTGCTGGCAGCCTACAGCCACGACAAGCGGGATTTTTCCCGGGATGACCTGAATTTCCTCAAGAGCGTGGCTCACATTTTGGCGACGGCGATCGACCGCCAGCAGGGGGACGAAGAGTTGCAAGAATCCCAACAATTGTTGCGGTTGGTGATGGATAATATCCCCCAGAGCATCTTTTGGAAGGATCGCAATTCGGTTTATCTCGGCTGCAACCGCAATTTTGCGCGGGGGGCGGGGTTGGACCATCCCGAACAAATTATCGGCCTCGACGATTACGATTTGCCCTGGTCCCGAGAAGAGGCGGATGGATACCGGGCCTGCGATGCCCGGGTGATGGAGAGCGATCGCCCCGAACTGCATATCGTCGAAACCCAACTGCGGGCCGGCGGGAAACAGTGTTGGATCGACACCAATAAAATCCCCCTCCACGATCGCGCCGGAAATGTGGTCGGCATTCTGGGCACCTACGAAGATATTACCGATCGCAAGCGGGCTGAGGATCAATTGAAAGCCTCTTTGAATGAGAAAGAATTGCTGCTCAAAGAGATCCACCACCGGGTCAAAAATAACTTGTTGGTGGTGTCCAATCTGCTGGAATTTCAGACGGACTACACCGACGATCCCGCCCTGATCCAACTGTTGGAAGATAGCCAAAATCGCATCTATTCGATGGCTTTGATCCACGAAAAGCTGTACCGGTCTACGGGGCTCGATCGCGTCAATTTTAAAGAATATTTGCAGGCCCTCGTCGAGAGTCTGTTGGAGTCCTACAGTTCCCAGCGGGAACGGGTCGAGGTGGAACTAGACCTGCAGGCGATCGACCTCAACATTGAAACCGCCAACCCCTGCGGCCTGATCGTCAACGAGTTGATTTCCAACGCCCTCAAGCACGCCTTCCCCGATGGCCGGCGGGGAAAAATTGAGTTACAACTTTACAGAGGCACCGGACAGGCGATCGTCCTCGCCGTCCGAGATGACGGGGTGGGATTCCCGGAAAACCTGGATTTTCGCCACGTCGATTCCCTCGGTTTGGAGTTGGTTTGTATGCTGACCGAACAGTTGCAAGGTGAAATTCAATTGGATCGCGATCGCGGCACCCGCGTGGAGATTACATTTGTTGAACTCAAATATAAAAAACGATTCTGATCCGCCATGAAGGGAAAAAAGCGCCGGCCAATTCGAGTCATTTGGGGAACGATGATACTGCTGCTCTGCTTGGGGTTGGGCGGCTGCCTCCCCGGCGACCCACTGCCGCTCCAATCCCTGCGGGTGGGTATTAACAACTGGCCGGGATATACCGTCGCCCTCTACGGACAAGAGGCGGGTTTATTTGAACGCCGGGGGATTACATTGGATTTAGTTTATTTCGACCACCTCCAAGACGCCGCCCGGGCGATGATGCGGGGGGCGGTGGATGCCACCTTCGTCACCCTCTGGGACTTGATGCAGGTCGATCCGGGCAACGACAGCCCCGCTTTGTTGATGGTGACGAATCTTTCCTGGGGGTCCGATGGCATCGTCGCCCGACCGGAGATCGAATCGGTTCGGGACCTGGCGGGTCGAACGGTGGGAGCCAATTTGGGGACCATCAATCATTTAATTTTGCTCGAAGCTCTGAAGTTGTACGACATCCCCCCCGAAGTCGTACAAATTGAAAATGTTTTAAATGAAACAGCGGCAGAGCGGTTGGAGAGAGACAATCTAGATGGCGCCGTTCTGTGGGAACCCCTGTTGAGCGAGACGGCCGATCGCATGGGAGGCAATATTATTTTTACCACCCGAGATGTAGATAGTTTGGTGATCGACGGTTTGGCCTCCCGCGCCAGTTTTGTCGCCCGCCACGAGCGGGCGTTCACCCAATTCATTTTGGCGTGGTTCGATTTGATGCGGGAAGTTGAAACTCGACCCGAGCGGGTTTTTGAGGGGGTGGCTCGGGAATTGGGTCAAACTCCGGAAGCTTTCGCCAGGGATTACGGGGGACTCAAAAAGGGGGATGTCGCCTTAAATCGGCGGATGTTTTCTCCCGGAGGACGCCTGGGAGAGGCGACGGGAGAAATTGTCGCCCTGTTGCGAAAAGATCCCCGTCACAGCCGCACCATCCGGGAAGATGTCAAAATCGAGACGCGGCCGGTGATGAATGCGATTGAGGCTTGGAAGCCATGATGGGTTATCTCCACAACTGCCAGCGGAGTTTGTCCCGGCAACTGCTTCGGAGTTTGGGGATTTCTCTGGTCGTCGTCGGGTTGACGACCCTCTCGATCAATTATCGCCTGACGCGATCGCACCTGCAAAAACAAGTTCAAAAACGCGCCCAGTCCATCACCCAAGGGCTCGAATTTGCCACGGAAGGATTGATCGAAGTCGGCCAGACGAATTTGCTCCGGCGGGTGGTGCAGAATTACGGCACGTTGCCGGCGGTGAAGGAAATCGCTATCATCAGCCCCACGGGAGAAATCCTGGCTTATTCTCCCAAGCGGCTCGACTTGCAGTCCTATCAATCCATCCATCCGGAACTGGCTCAGATTATGGAAACGGCGGCGAGTTCCGGGGTGGAAATGAGCACGGAAATCGTGCTGGATGACAAGCCGGTTTGGGTGCAAGTTCTGCCCTTCAGCAGCGTTTTATTTAACACCCCGGGCTATCGCGGATTGGCGATCGCGGTTTTGGATTTAAAACAGATGCAACGGGAGGTGTGGCGGACTTTTACCACCTCGACGATCACCCTGTTGGCGGGGAGTTCGATCATTTTGGCGCTCGTGGCGTTGCAGATCGAATCGATAATTTTGCGCCCCCTGCATCACCTGTACGATTCGATTTTAAAAAAGCGGTGTTGGGGATATTTAAAACAATCCCCGTCGCTCCCCAAAAATGAAATCGGATTCCTGGCTTCGATTTTGGACGAGCAGTTTGCCAGCCTGCAAAAAATTAATCAGAAACTCAGCATCGAAATTGCCGAACGGCAGTATATCGAACGCAGCCTGGAACAGCAGTTGGCGGCTGTCGAAGCTGCGATCGACGGCATCGCCATCCTCGACGGCAATTCCGAATATATCTACATCAACCGCGCCCACGTCGAACTTTTGGGTTACAATTGCGCCGCAGATTTGTTGGGTAAAAGTTGGCGACAGATTTACGATGCGGAAGACATTCGCTGGTTTGAAACTCAGGTTTTTCCGATTTTAATGCATCGGGGCCACTGGCGGGGGGAGGCGATGGCAAAAAGGCGGGACGGTTCTCGGTTCCCCCAGGAAGTTTCCCTCACCCTCGCGGACAACCGGCGGTTGATCTGCGTTTTTCGGGATATTACGGAACGAAAACAAGCCGAAGAACAAATCCGGACTTCTCTCAAAGAAAAGGAGATCTTGCTCAAAGAAATTCACCATCGGGTGAAAAATAATTTGCTGATCGTCTCCAATATATTAGAACTCCAAGAGGATTATATTAGCGACTCGGAAATTCTCAAAGTTTTGGCGGACAGCCAGAAGCGCATTTATTCGATGGCATTGATCCATGAAAAACTTTATCGATCGCCGGGGTTAGACCGGATCGATTTTGGGGACTATCTGGAAACGTTGGCGGACAATTTATTTGAAACCTACAATTTTATCCCCGGCGATCGCATTACTTTTCAATCCGATGTCGAACCTATTTATTTGAATGTCGAAACCGCAAACCCCTGCGGTTTGATCGTCAATGAGTTGGTTTCTAACGCACTCAAACACGCCTTCCCCGACGGACGTTCCGGAACCCTGAAACTGAGCTTGCGCCGAGATGAAGGAGAAAAAATTATCCTCATCGTCAAAGATGACGGCATCGGTTTCCCCGAAAATTTGGATTTTCGGACGGTCGAATCTTTGGGTTTGGAACTGGTTTGTAC
Source organism: Lyngbya sp. CCY1209 (assembly GCF_055795065.1). Taxonomy (NCBI): domain Bacteria; kingdom Bacillati; phylum Cyanobacteriota; class Cyanophyceae; order Oscillatoriales; family Microcoleaceae; genus Lyngbya; species Lyngbya sp. CCY1209. The sequence goes on along the minus strand of NZ_JAYFER010000251.1, from coordinate 7,195 downwards.
CCTCACCCACCAACTGAGAGGAACCCTGGAAATGAGTCGAAATAATGGCACAGAATTCAAGTTGGTTTTTTCCGAACGTCAGTACAGAAATCGGTTATAAATATATGGATAGACCTAAAATTTTAATTGTCGAAGATGAATTTTTGATCGCCAAAGGACTGGCCCGCAAACTCGAAAAGTTGGGCTACGAAGTGGTCGATATCGTCGCGTCGGGAATGGAGGCGATCGCCCGGACTTTAGAACTGAAGCCGGATCTGATCCTGATGGATATCGTCATCGAAGGGGAGTTCGACGGCATCGAAACCGCGGCGAAAATTCATGAAATCTGTTCCATCCCGATCATTTATCTCACCGCCTACGCCGACGACCAAACCTTGGAACGCGCCCAAGAAACCCAATCCTACGGTTACATTTTAAAACCCTTCAAAGAGCGGGAATTACACGCGGCTATAAAAATGGCGATCGGCAAGCATAAAAAAGACCGGGAAATTGCCGGGTTGCTGAGTCAAGCCGAAAATCAGAATCAAGAAAAATCCCGCTACCTCAACCGCGCCTCCCACGATTTGCGAAACCCGATGACGGTGATTCAGGTTTCCGCCGGCATTTTAAAAGATTATGGAAACCGACTCCCGGAGGAGAAAAAACAACAGCATTTGGATTGGATTCGGGTTTCCGTAAAAACGATGAATGAAATTCTCGAAGATGTTTTGATCCTCAGCCAAGCCGAAGCCGGAAAACAGCGTTTGAATCCTCAATCGATCAATGTCATCGCCTTCAGCCACGATATTTTACAAGAATTTCACCCGCTGGCGACGGACAAACACACCTGTCAATTTGTGAGTCGTGGAGAGGAGTGTTTCGTCAATTTAGATGTCAAACTCTTGCGATATATTTTGACCAATTTATTATCCAATGCGATCAAATATTCTCCCGAGGGCGGGGAAATTTGCTTGGAGGTGACGTGCGAATCGGATCGGGTTTGTTTCCAAATTCGCGATCGCGGCATCGGAATCCCTCCCGAATATCGCCACAAATTATTCAAGCAATTTGAACGGGCCGATAATGTCGGCGACATCAAAGGCACGGGTTTGGGACTCTCAATTGTCAAACACGCCGTTGATTTGCAGGGGGGGACAATTGACATCGAGAGTCAGGTGGGTGTGGGGACCACCGTCAGCGTGACGTTGCCGACGGCGGGATTTTGTCAGAATTAATATGGCGTTAATCACCCTAAATTACCATTAAAATGAGTTTCATCAAACAAAAACGGCCCGCCCCGTTTCCCGCCCCCTTCAGATGAGAAAAATCCAAATCTTCCGTCTGTCCGTCTCGAAAAGCTGGTGGGCACGCGATCGCCCGGGAGATATCAAACGCGATCGCGGGCGGCGGAGATGGAATTGCAGGAATCGAAAACATTCTGAATGAAAATACAATAAATTCAGTCAATTCGTTGTGGCGCTTTAGCGCAGTGAGGGGCTCAAGCCCAACAACGGGGGTTTGGGTATTTCGTGTTCGATTTGACAATCTCAATACAACCTTTATTATACAATGCAGACTTGAGAATTGGGGCGAAAAATGGGACGATTTAGACAGATTGAAAGGCGACTCGGAATTCCGGCTTCCCAGATCCGATCGCTGGCCCATTTCGTGTTGCTGGGCTTCACCATCATGGCGGCCCAGGCGATCGGGATGACTTTGGGGCGATCGCTCTTTTTGGCCGAAGCCGGGGCCGAAAACCTGCCCCTATTTTTCATCATCATGCCCTTGGTTTTGATGACCGTTTCGGCGGGTTTCACCAATATCATCGATCGCTTCAACCGCCCCCGCTTATTTCGGGTCGTGTTGTGGGTCGCCGCCGGGTTAATTCTCGGCATTCGGCTGTTAATTACCCTCGATTTAGTCGCCATTTATTTTATCTTATATATTTTAATTTGGCTGATTTACATCCTCCAGTTTCGGATCGAGTTTTGGACGCTGGTGGCGGACTACTTTACCACCCTCGAACTCAAACGCTTCACAGCGTTAATTTCCCTCGGAACCACCGCCGGATACTTGCTGGGCAGTATTTGGGTCGGGGTGATTTCCCGGACGATTTCCCTGGAAAATCAGTTGTTATTTTTGCCCGTGCTGTACGCGATCGCGATCGGTCAAATTTACGATTTGGAATCCCGGAACCATCCCCTCCCCGCAGAAGCCCCGAAACCCAAAGTAAAAAAGGTCAAATTTGCCGAAACCTGGGAAACCCTGACCAAACTTTCCCGACACTATCCGATCGCGATTTTCCTGGTCGCCAATATTTTCGGAACCGCCCTGGTGCGCGGCATCGGCGAGTTTGAATATTCCACCCTTTACAAACAGGAATTTCCCGAAAAACAAGAACTCGCGGCATTTTTGGGACTCGTCACCGCCGCCCTCACCGCCATTCAGTTCGCCATCATTTCATTCATCACCACACCCTTAATTCAAAAACTCGGAATTGCCCGGGCGAATTGGGTTTATCCCCTCACGTTACTGGGCAGTTTCTTGGCGATGGGATTCAGCTACACCCTGACCGCTGCGGTGGGAATGCAACTCACCTATCGGACATTATTTTACAGCATCGCCCTGCCCCTGACAACCCTCAATTATAACGCCGTGCCCCCCCGGTTTGGCGGGCGGTTGCGGGTGTGGGGGGAAGGCCTATTTTCCCCCCTCGGGCAGTGCATGGCGGGGGTGGTTTTGATGGGGACGTTGGGTTGGATGGGCGCCTACAAAATCGTCTGGTTGGGGGTAATTTTGAGCTGCGGTTTGGTGTTTCTCGGTTATTGGACCGGAAAAAGTTACGTGCGATCGCTCGTCCGGATGGTGCGATCGGGTTCCGTCAACCTGAACCGGGTGGCGGACGGGTTGCGTCTTCCCGAAAATTATACCGAGGACGTGCGCCGATTGCTACAGGATAACGAACCAAAAAATCAGGTATTGGCATTGGAATTGATTGCCCATTTTGACAACCCCCAGCGTTTCATACCCGACATCAAAAAAATGCTGGGGGATGCCGAGGAAGAAGTCAGAAAGGCGACGATCCGCCTGTTTACAACGGCGGATATGGGGGATTATAATCGTATCAAATCCTTTCTCAGTTGCGATCGCCCGTCGGTTCGCTGCGTGGGTTTGGAACTGTGCATCGCCCTCGGGTTTCGCCTGTCCGGCGATCGCATTCAAACCCTGTTAAACGACGAAAATGACGAAGTTCGCGCCCTCGCCTGTATCGCCACCGCCCAAACCGGGATCGACGGTTCGATTCCGGACCTTTACCATCAAGTGTGTCCGCTGCAACCGGATGTCCCCACCCGTCTGGCGGTGGTGCGTGCCGTGGGAGAAAGTCACAATCCCGAACTGATTCCCCTGCTGGCGGATGTCCTACAAAACGCCCCGCCGGACGTGAAAGCGGAAGGGTTATTCGCCCTCTCTCAATTTGCCGATCGCGATCCGGTATTGTGCGGAGAAATAGCCGTTTCCGAACTCGGCAACGAAAGTTCTCAAGTCCGAATTGCCGCTTTGCAGGTATTGGAAAAAGTCCGCGATCGCCGGTGGATGTCTCAGGTTTTTAGTCGCTTGGAAGACAACAATTTGGGGGTGAGAGAACAGGCGGCAAAAACGGCGAGTCTCTACGGAAATGAGGGGTTGGGGATGTGGCGGGATTATCTGATTTCGGAACATCCCCCCGTCGTCAATGCCGCGATCGCGGCCATTGCCAGGGTGCGAACCAAACAGGCCGAAGATCTGCTGTTTGAGTTCATGCGAGAAGACTTCCAACTGCTGAACCGGACGCGGCGGTGGCGGCAGACTCTCCCCGATGACGACCCGGTATTTGAACTGTTAAAAGTGGCGATCGCGGACTACCAGCAACGCCTCCTCAAACAGGTGTTTAATATCCTCTCCAATTTGGGGCAGGAATCCACCGTCGGCGCCGTCCAAGGGCTGCTGTCGAGTCCCGACAAACGGGCCCGGGCGAATGCGGTGGAAACCCTGAGTTCCCTGCGGCAGGGGCGATTTATTCGCCCCCTGATGCCGCTGTTGGAAGAGATGGCGGCGGACGGCGGCGGCGGACCGGCTTCTCCGACTTCTCCTTTGAGACAATATCGCGTTTTATTGGAGGCGTTGGAAACCCGCGATCGCTGGCTGAAAATCGGGGCTTTAATCGCCCTGGTGGAGATGCCGGCAACCTTCGCCCAACAGGACCGCGATCCCCTGGTGCGGCAGGTCGCCGAGTCGGTGGTTTTGCTGCCCAAACAGTTACCCATTCCGGAGAATTTTATGATCGATCGCCTGCTGTTATTGAAGAATGTTTCGCTGTTTCAAACCCTCTCGCTGGACGAGATTTTGCTCATCGATCGCGCCCTGGAACAGGAGGAGTATTTAGCCGGAGAAATGATTTTCGCGGAGGGAACGTCCGGGGAGCGATTTTATATTATCGTCAAAGGTCGGGTGCGGATCGTGCGGGAGGTGGACGGACAGGAACGGGAGTTGAAACAGTTGGAAGTCGGCAAGCATTTTGGCGAGGCGTCTCTGTTCGGGGACAGCGTGCGATCGGCCAATGCGATCGCGGCTGAACACTGCGTTTTATTGAGTTTGGAAAAAACCCGATTTATCAGTTTAGTCACCCAGCGTCCGCAAATTCTTTGGGAGATCTGCAAGTTTCTCAGCCAGCGTTTGCAGGAGACAAATCAGATGGTTCGTTAGTTCGAGAATGAGTAGAGTTGTGTAGGGTGCGTTCCCACTTACCCATCATCGGTAAAGTCGGTTAGTAACGTTGGGAACGCACCGCGATCGTTTCTCCTAACAGGCAAGATGCCTGTGCTACTCTTCCCATTGTGCGTGTTCGTAGTTCGCCAAAATGCGACGGTCTTTTGTCAGTAAAATATTCTGGTTGACTGCCGCATGAGCAACGATGATACGGTCAAAGGGATCGCGAGTCCAATCTATTTTCAGACTGCAACCAATTACGGTATTAAAATCTAATTCACAGATCTTCACACCCATGAGATTATCTAGATCGGCAATCATCGGTTCTGGCTGTTCCGAAATTCGTCCACGTTCGTAGAGATATTGCAACTCCAAACGGATCATCGGTGAAATATAGAGATCGTGATCGTTAATCAAAGATGTCGCAAAATCACTGAATTTGTCCGTCAATCCTGCATATAGCCAGACGACAACGTGAGTGTCAAGGTAGATCAAGATTGACCTCCTGTTCCCAATTGATATCGATCAGATCGTCCGGATCTCCGACAATCACATGAGGCCGATAGACCAAATTCTGTAACTTGTCTGACTTTTCGACTGGGACGATGCGGAGACGCTTTCCCCCGCGATCGATTTCCAGAGGAATGCCGGTTTTTAAAATCTCCTCAAGTAAATTATCAAGATTTCCTTTTAATTCCTGGGGGGTGACACTTTTCATACTTTTCTCCTTCAACGTCTGTCTCTATAATATCGCATATTGGATCAAAACCTCAATCTATAATTGAAACTTCTGGCTTCTGTAGGGCATCTCAGTCTCCGCTGTGTCAAAAAGTGGAGGATGGAGAACTCGATCTCAGCCGCGATCGCACCGGGGTTTGACCATCGCCCGACGGTTCGGATGAGTCGGATATGAATCGTCCATCCAATTAGAAAATAAGGGGCGATCGCACTCCGGATCATCTGCTTTAACAGTTCAAAGCGATCGCTCACTCAAAAATGACGGCGCGGGAGTTTCAAAAGCGATCGCACCGCCCAAACCTCGGTGGTAAGATAAGAGCAATTTCCGCACACCCGACACCTCAACCATGTCCGAGCAACCCCAGGCCAACCGACCCCCGGAAGACAACCCCCAGGAGAAAAAGCCGTCCTGGAGCGATCGCCTGTCGGAAAGTTTGAACGACGTTTCCCGGCGGTTCGGCCGGCTCGTCCCGATGGATCGGGTGGCGAACGCCCTGACGGGATGGTTCAGCGTCAGCGAAGAACAGGTGGCCGAAATATTGGAGCGAGTCCGGGCCGAACTCCCCACCACCGAGGCCCTGCTGATCGGCAAGCCCCAGGCGGGGAAAAGCTCCATCGTGCGGGGGCTGACGGGGGTTTCGCCGGAAATTGTCGGCCAGGGATTCAAGCCGCACACCCAAAATACCGAACGCTACGCCTACCCGTCGGCGGACCTGCCGCTGCTGATTTTTACCGATACCGTCGGACTCGGCGACATCAACCAGGATACCGACGCCTTAATCGAGGAGTTGGTGGGGGATCTCAAGCGGGACAGCCGCGGCGCCCGGGTGCTGATTTTGACGGTGAAAATCAACGATTTCGCCACGGATACTTTGCGGACGATCGCGGAAGAATTGCGGAAATCCTATCCCGATTTGCCCTGTCTGTTGGCGGTGACGTGCCTCCACGAAGTCTATCCGCCAGAGGTAGAAAATCACCCGCCCTATCCCCCCGATTTGGAGGCGGTGAACCGGGCGTTCGATGCGATTAAAAATGGGTTCGGGAAACTGTGCGATCGCGCCATTACGATCGATTTCACCCTGGAAGAAGACGGCTACACCCCCGTTTTTTACGGCTTGGAAAGCTTCCGAGATACCCTGGCGGAACTGCTCCCGGAGGCGGAAGCCCGGACGATTTACCAGCTTTTGGAAGGGCAGGCGGGGGAAAAAATCGGCAACCTGTACCGGGACGTGGCGCGGCGGTACGTCCTGGCGTTTTCCATCATGGCGGGGACGGTGGCGGCGGTTCCCCTCCCCTTCGCCACGATGCCCGTCCTGACGGCGTTGCAGGTGTCGATGGTGGGTTTGCTGGGGAAACTCTACGGCCAAACCCTGTCCCCGTCCCAGGCGGGGGGATTGGTGAGCGCGATCGCGGGGGGATTTCTCGCCCAGGCCGTGGGACGGGAATTGGTGAAGTTTATTCCCGGTTTGGGAAGTGCGATCGCCGCTTCTTGGGCCGCCGCCTATACGGGGGCGTTGGGGGAGACAGCCTGCGTCTATTTCGGCGATTTAATGGGTGGAAAAAAACCCGATCCCGATCGCATCCAACAGGTGATGAAAGAGGCTTTTGCAACTGCTCAGGAACGGTTTAAAAAGGGTAAATCTTGATTCCGATTCGCCCCCCTAACCCCCATCCCCCCCAACCCCCATCCCCCCCAGCCCCCCTTTGAAAGGGGGGAGTAAGGGGGGAGATA
>NZ_JAYFER010000250.1:0-22484 GCF_055795065.1 Lyngbya sp. CCY1209 | reverse complement strand
AGGGGATCGGATCTGAATCCACAGGCAAGATGCCCGATGCTCCGTTTTGAATATTGCCTCGTTTGAGCTGAAACGGTCCACTACGATAAAGCTAAGATCGAGTAAGAAACCCATAGCGTTATAGGGTATAATATAAACATCGGGAGGAACAAAAAGTTAAGGCAATGGATATCTATGGCGGTCAGGACCCAAGGGACATTCCCAGCTACTCGGCTGGAGATGCAGCCCGCTATCTGAAGATTCCGGCTTCAACAATTCGAGCTTGGACAGTTGGCAGAAAATATCCGGTCAACGACGGACATAAACAATTCCGCCCCTTGATTGAAACGTCAGTCAAGAACCCCTTACGCCTGAGCTTTATCAACTTAATTGAAATTCATGTTTTGCGGGCGATTCGGCAAGATCACAATCTGGATTTAGCCAAAGTCAGAACAGCATTAGATTACATCGACGAACAATTTAAAACGCCCCATCCTCTCGCCCATCAAGAATTTTATACCGACGGCGTAGACCTCTTTATCGAACAGTATGGCTTGCAAATTAACGCCTCTGCCCAAGGACAAATTAATCTAAAAAATTTATTAACTGCTCACCTCGATCGCATCGAACCCGACGATCGCGGTTTGGCGGTCAAACTCTATCCCTTCACCCGCAATCAAGAAGAAAATAACCCCCGCCTCGTGGCGATCGATCCTCGCGTCGCCTTCGGTCGGATGGCAATAGAAGGCAGGGGTATACCGACGGATATTATCACCGAACGATTTCACGCCGGCGACTCCCCCGAACAAATCGCCGATGATTATGAATGCGAAGTCGAAAAAATTCAGGAAGCCATCCGCTGTGAAACTCGCCCCATCGCAGCATGATCAACGAAGGTCAAAAAACGGTATTTTTTATCGATCGCTGTTTGGGAAAACATCCCATCCTGGAAATCCTGAGAGCGACGCAAAAGTAAGAGCTTGGAAAAATTCGACAGAATTGCTCGACGAAATCACCCCTCAAAACCCATAATATTTGGATGAGACGATCGCATCGGAACCGTTCGAGATGGGATGAGCCGATCGCCCCATTTCCCGAACCGTCCCCAACTCGCGGGAAGCGATCGCGGGTTCGGGGAGTCTTGCGGGTTCTGCTAAAATCTGCTACAGAGTTAGCGATCGCCAACCGAATTGCATTTCCATGACCACCCTGATCCACCCGACCGCAGTAATTAGTCCCGGTGCCCAGTTGCACCCGACGGTACGGGTGGGAGCCTATGCCGTAATCGGAGAAAACGTCAAAATCGGCCCCGGAACGACGATCGCGCCCCACGCGGTGATCGACGGATGGACGGAAATCGGGGCGAGAAACCAGATTTTCCCCGGCGCCGCCATCGGCTTGGAAACCCAAGATCTCAAATACGAGGGCGCCGAAAGCTTCGTCAAAATCGGCGACGATAACCGCATCCGCGAATACGTCACCATCAACCGCGCCACCTACGCCGGGGAAGCCACCGAAATCGGCAATGGCAATTTGATCATGGCCTACGTCCACGTCGGCCACAATTGCATCATCGAAGATGGGGTAGTAATTGCCAACGGGGTGGCCCTGGCCGGGCACGTCCACATCGAGTCCCGGGCGCGACTGAGCGGGGTTTTGGGCGTGCACCAGTTCGTCCGCATCGGCCAGTTGTCGATGGTCGGGGGGATGAGTCGGGTCGATCGCGACGTGCCCCCGTTCATGCTGGTGGAGGGGAACCCGTCCCGGGTGCGATCGCTCAATGCCGTGGGCCTCAAGCGCGCGGGTCTGACGTCGGAAGACTTGGGATGGCTCAAAAAGGCGTTTCGGATTCTCTACCGTTCCGGATATCGCACGGACGAGGCGATCGCGCAGTTGGAACAACTCCCGGAAAATCCCCATTTGGAGCACCTGAAACGGTTCGTCCGCCTCTCCCAAACTCCGGAACGGCGGGGGTTGATTCCCGGAAAGCGATCGACATCGGAGACGGAATGAAGATTTTGATCAGTACGGGGGAAGTCTCGGGGGACCTGCAAGGGGCCCTGCTGGTGGAGGCGCTGCGGCGGCGGGGGATGGAAATGGATATCCCCCTGGAAATTACAGCCTTGGGGGGTCCGAAAATGGCGGCGGCGGGGGCGATGCTGTTGGCGGATACGACGGCGATCGGTTCCGTGGGCCTGTGGGAGTCCCTGCCCTATTTTATCCCCACCCTACAGATGCAGTGGCGGGTGCGGCGTCACCTGCGGGAGAATCCCCCGGATTTGGTGATTTTGATCGATTACATGGGGCCGAATATCGGCATCGGCAACACCGTCAACGGCCGTTTTCCCGAGATTCCGGTCATTTACTATATCGCCCCCCAGGAGTGGGTTTGGTCCCTGGGTTCGGGAAATACCGATCAGATCGTCAAATTCAGCGATCGCATCCTGGCAATTTTTCCCCAGGAAGCCCGCTATTTTCGCGAGAAGGGGGCGGACGTGACCTGGGTGGGTCATCCCCTCATCGACCGCCTCAAGGCCTATCCAGAGCGCTCTGAAGCCCGTCTGCGGTTGGGAATTGCCCCCGACGAGATCGCGATCGCCCTGCTACCGGCGTCCCGATGGCAGGAAATTCGCTATCTGATGCCGGTCATGTTCCGGGCGGCGCAGACTTTGCAGGAAAAATACCCCGAAATTCGGTTTTGGATTCCCCTGTCTTTGGAACGGTATCGGGGGGATATCGAAGGGGCGATCGCGGATTATAATTTGCGGGCAAAAGTCATTTCGGAAACGGCGGATGTCCTGGCGGCGGCGGATTTGGCGATCGCCAAGTCGGGCACGGTCAATTTAGAATTGGCATTGTTGGACGTGCCCCAGGTGGTGGTTTATCGAGTGAGTCCCGTTACCGCCTGGATCGCCCGCCACATTTTGAAATTTTCGATCCCGTTCATGTCTCCCCCCAATTTGGTGGAAATGAAGGCGATCGTGCCGGAATTGCTGCAAGATCAGGTCACGCCGGAAGCGATCGTAAATGAGGCGATCGCCCTTTTTCCGAATAGCGATCGCCGAGAAAAAATGTTGCTTGACTATCGGGAAATGCGGGAAGCATTGGGGGGCGGAGGAGCCTGCGATCGGGCCGCCGCCACGATTTTGGAGTGTTGAGAAACCCGGTTTATACCAAAATTTTTGATGGGAACCCGAGATGCTATTAGAAACCCGGTTTCTTGGGATTTCGGAGCGATCGCCCAAAAATGACCAAAGCGATCGATAATAAAGACAACTCCTCACACGATCGCCGTTCAGTGTATTTGGAGAAATGATATGAACCGTTTTGTCAATTTTGTTGCCTTTTGTAGTGTCTTCTTGATTGGGTCTGCGGCCCAGGCGAAACCCGCAGAAATGATTCTGGCCCAAGACCCGCCCTCGGCTTCGACGTACAACCCGGGACCCTGGCAACCCGTCGCCCGAGTCAATCCCCAGGAGCCCGTGGGCCTGACACTTGTGAACGAGTCCGGCGTCGTTTTGGAGTACGGTTTGACCACCGGCGGAACGGCAAATTTGGCGACGGGGGATAGCATCAGTTATACCAACCTTCCCCTCGATTCTTTTTTGTTGATCAATCCCACAAATGTCGGTCTCAGCCTCGATTACGATGTCGATGTGGTTGATAATGTGGTGACGGTTACGGTGCGGCCTAGCGGCGCTCAGGCCGGTCTTCGCACGGTCAACGTTCAATCCACCGGGGGGATTTTTATTTACTAAATAGACCCCATTTTCTCAAATCTAAATTGTCGAAAAAATCGCCCAGCTTTTTGATGAAAACTGGGCTTTTTTGGATTCAACCCATCTGCTGCGATACGGTTCGATCCCCCTCAATCCCCCTTGACAAGGGGGACTTGAAATGTAAACCAGTATAAAAAATGGCTGGAACCACAGAGACACAGAGAACACAGAGAGAGAATTTTTGCGGTTTTCTCCCCCCTTATTAAGGGGGGCTGGGGGGGATCGAATGGCTCCCCCCTTATTACGGCGCGGCCGTTTCATTCTCGGTTATCAATTGTCGAGGATGATGAGGAAAACCGTTAATGGGAGCCAGGAGAAAGGGTTTTTTTAGTTAAAAATACCTTTTCATTCCGAAAAATCTCCCTCTGCTCCCTCTGCTCCCTCTGCTCCCTCTGCTCCCTCTGCAATTTTTCGGGGAGAATGAAACAGCCCTGCTTATTAAGGGGGGCTGGGGGGGATCGAATGGCTCCCCCCTTATTAAGGGGGGCTGGGGGGGATCTAATTAAATCGTAAATATCCCTTTTGGATTCACGGAAAAGAGCGATCGCCTCTGGAGTCCTTCCCGGTTTAATATCTCGTTGGCGGCTAGTAAACCGCTGCTGACGGCTCGTTCCATCAAGCCGCAGGGGAAGGGCATTTTCACCCAGTCTCCGGCGAAGAATAAGTTAGAGACTCCGGAATCCGTTTCCGGGCGATCGCCATAACTGCCGGGGGGATAGCCGGAGAAGTTCTTTTGGTTTACCAATTCTCGATGTAACAGCGTCGCTTTTTTCAGTTCCGGCACGATTTCATACAATTCCGATTCAAAGGTGTTTAACAGTGCCTCTTGGGTGGGAAAATCGGCTTCTTTGTAACAGTAGGCGTGGAGTTCGACGACGCTGCCGCCCGTTTTTTCGTGCCATTCGATATAGGGATCTTGGATGCGGTGGTAGAGGGTGATGCTGTCGGTTAATTGGTAGCCGGAAAGGGAGGTGAAATGGCTGTGTTCCCAGGGGAAATCTCGGTCGAACCAAAAACGACAAACGGCGAAGGGATCGGCGATCGCCAATTTTTCGATCCGTTCTCGCAAGGCCCCATTAACCGCCCCCGTTGACCGGGAAAAGAGCGATCGCACGCCGGGAACATCTGCGGCGAAAACATAATAATCCGCCTGCAAAGCGATCGGCGATTGTGTAGCCGATGTAACGGACAGGGTGGGAAAGTCCGGTTTAGAGTAAGTGAAACTTACCTCCTGTTTTAGCTCCCTTTCAGCCCTCCGATTTTCGGAGGGTTTGCTTATTTTGGAGGTTAACTGCACCCGATTTTCTCCCGATTGGAGGACGTGAAATCGGGGTAGGTCTTTGCGTGCCGGACCGGAAATGACCCGGCCTTGGCGGTCATAAACTGCCCCGTGACAGGGACAGCGAAAGCCGCCGTCGGGTTGGCGGTTGACGGTGCAGCCTTGGTGGGTGCAGGTGAGGGAAGTGGCCTCGGTTTTTTGGGTATTGAGGATGTAAACGTCGTCCGCCGCCCCGAAATATTCGCCCTCCGCTTTTAACGCCAGGTTGCGATCGACCCAGAAGGGAACCGAGCCACGGGGGTTGCCCGTGGTGTAAAGTAAAGAATCGATGCGTCCGTCCCGCCATTGAACCTCGGAGACTGTGACGCCGGTGCGGATTTCGCCCCCGTTGGCGGTAATGGCGTCGGCGATGGGTTTGACCAGGCCGGTTCCCATATCTTGGCGGGTTCCGTTGAAGGCGAGCCCCTCCGGATTTCCGAAGAAGTAAAAGTGGAAAAATTGCATCAATTCTCCCGCGCTGAGGCGATCGGGGGCGTTTAAACTGGATTTGGCGAAGGGGAGAAAATAGAGGTCGTACAGGCCCCGGGGAAATTCTCCGGCCACCCACTCACTGACTGAGAGGCCGTCGAGGCGTTCAAAACTGTCGGGGATGGCGAAACCGCCGATCTCCCGAAATACCCGCCAGTGCTGGGGTTTGGCGAGGTTGATGCCCCAGCGAAATCGGTTGGGAGAGGCGATCGCCAGATCCACCACGTTCCAGGGGAAAGCGGAGTGGTTGGGTCGAAACACTTCTGGATCGTAGGTGGCATCTCGGAGGACGACGGAGTAAAATTTAAGGGATAGAAAATGATCGCCGATGTTCAATTCTTGAACGATGCGGTTGAGGTTATAATATTGGGGAAAAAAACCGTGGAACCCGTGTTCCATCATGAACGTCTCGTTCCCCACCCGCACCGGCCAACTGGCGATTTTGCCGCCGAGTTGGGGCGATCGCTCCAACAGGGTGACGGCGAACCCCCGCCGGCTCAGTTCGTAGGCGCAGGCTAACCCCGCCAAACCCGCCCCGACGACGACGACGCGCTTGCGGCCGTTGGAGTGGTAGGGGAGGTCGAGGGGATCTCGTTGGGCGATCGTGGGCTGCGGTTTTTTGAATCGGGAATAGCCCAACAGTCCACCCACTGCACCGACTCCTAAAATTTTGAGGACTTGTCTTCGAGAAAGGGATGGGAATTGTAGTGATTCGGGAAATTGACGCATTAACAGTAACGGGTGTGGATGATCCGAGGTTCCCATCAACTCCAAAAGGCTCAAAAAATTACATATCCTTCCGGAACGGAACCTATCATTTATGGATGGTAACATTGAGTTGAAATTTAAGTAAGTCCAACTCCGACTTTTTAATATTCCCAAGCTGCCGGCTGGCAATTGGGCGACTTTGATTCAGAATTGGGTGTCTCTACAACAGCCGAAAGGCCCGTGCATTTTGATGGTATTATTGAGAGTCACCTTTATGATCGCCAACAATTACAAAACAGTTTGGGTCACGCAACTTTCCCGACGACAGGAGATGATTTGGAATCTGATCTTGGCATCCCAAAGCCTGTCCGTGTTCATTCATCCCCCGGACATCGATTTGAAATCCGCCGTTCGGGAAGGGGCTCGGCAAGGTCAACTTCCGGATCTGTGTTTAATCGATATCATGCACTTTATTCGCCAAAAACAGAGTCCCTACGAATTTTGTCGGTGGTGTCATTTGAACTATCCGGAAATCCAAATTATTTTGACCCACGGAACCGCCGATAAAGTCTCGCAAGCCGAACGGTTGTGGGCGACAAAACAGGGGGCTCAAGATCTGTTAGCGGGATTTCAATTGGTTCACTTGCGGGCGGAAATTACCTTCGGCTTGCAGCGAGTTTTGGAAGTGTTAGACCTGCTTCCAATCGACCAGAGACAGCTTAATTCAGTATTTGGAAAAATTCAAAAAAATTTATCTTATAAGTTCGATGATTTGCCGGAACTTGCCGTTTATTAATGGGGGTTTAAGCGGTAGAAAATCCGCCCCCGTCCCCATCCCCCCCAGCCTCCCTTTGTAAGCAGGGCTATTTCATTCTCCCAGAAAAATGGCGACCGGGAGCTCCAGGAAGCAGAGGAAGCGACCGGGAGAAGAGGGAGATTTTCCGGTTAAAAATACCTTTGTATTAGGAATTCGGGTGCCGGTTCAAAATCCGTTGCACCAATTCGGGATGGCGCGATCGCAGATCTTTCGTTCCCCGCAGCGGTGGGAAAGAATCGCCGCGATCTGCCCCTCCACCACTTCCGCCAAATATTCGTATCGAGTTTGGGTGGCGGTGTCCTCGTCCCGCCTCACCATCGAACCGCTGCGGTCAATTAAGATCAAAACGTCGCGATCGCAAATCGAAGCATAATCCCAATCCATCGCTTTTTCTATATGATCGTGTTCGGACAGTTTTAAATCCGATTCTGTTTGACCCCAATTAATGGTAACCCACTCCGGTTTGTACTGATAAAATAACGCGATCAAATCCGAACGCTTCGACCGGCGTTCGTCGGGAAACTGATTTTTCAATCCGAAGGACAAGCCAATATTTTCGATATGTTTTCTCACCGTCGCAGTCGTGATGTGGAGGCGTTCGGCGATGTCGCGATCGCCCAAACCCGATAACATCAGTTTTAACACCTGTCGGCGTCGGGGAGTCAACCCGTCAAATGCGTCGGCAAACTGGCTGCGGTTCATCCCCCCACTCCTCCCCCTGAAGCACACCTTCGATCATACACAGTTGTGGATTTCCCCTCAAGTTGTGAATCTTTCTTCACAATAGCCCCTTGTGTAAGGGCGATCGGGCATAATGAAAGTAATGCAGACCTACGAGGGGTGAATCGCCGGGAAAACGGTCGAGAACCTCCCGCGATCGCACCCAATTTAAAACCCATGAAAACCATTCTTAAATGGCTGGTTGTCGGTTTTTGCGAACTGATTTTATGTTTTTGGATTCTCGGAACCTCCGCCAATTTGGTCAGCGCCCCGAGTACCCTCAAAGTTTGGTTTGGCGTTTTCGGTTACTTAAGCGGACTGGTGATCATTCCCGGTTCCTCTATTTACTACGTCACCCGAAAAATTCATCGCGCCAAAGTGCAACAGCGGCAGCTAAAAGCCACCTTTCCAGAAGATGAAACATCCCTATTTCAACTCTTAGATTCTCAGCGGTGATCATCATGATTAAAACCTCTCTACTTCGTCGTTTTTTCCGTTTCGCAGGACTCGCCACCCTCATCAGTTTGGGGGTTTCCTCCTGCGGTTTGGTTCCCGGAACCAGCGTCAAACGCATCCCCCCCGGCTATGTGGGGTTGCGGGTGGAAATGTACGGAAGCAATCGCGGCGTGCAAAATGCCACCGTCAGCACCGGCCGGGTTTGGTACAATAGCTACACCGAAGAAATCGTCGTTTTCCCCGATCACGTCCAATACTACATCCTCACCGCCGCCAAAGATGAAGGGTCCCCCATCGACGAAAGTATCACCTTCGGCGTCGGCGGAACCAGCGTCAACGCGGACGTTTCCCTCTCCTACTTTTTTAACACCGAAAAAATCAAAGATTTCTACGGAAAATATCTCAAAGATCCCCAGGAATTCAAAGCCACATTAGTCCGCAGCGAAACCCGCAACTGTTTCAACCAGAAAGCGGCGGGACTCAAACCGGAAGATATCGTCGGCAACAAACAGGGAGAATTGTTGACTTCCGTGCAAGACTGTTTGAACGACAAATTTGAAAGCGTCGGCGTGGAATTCGACTCCGTGGGATTCGTCAGCAAACCCCGTTTTGACGCCGCGATCGAAGCCCAAATGACCGCCCGTTTCCAAGCCGAACAGCAGGCGATCGCAGCCAAAGCCCAACTGCAAGTCGCCCAAGCCGAAGCCGAACGCAAACTCGCCGAAGCCCGGGCGGACGCGGAAGCGGCAAAAATCGGCGCCTCCACCGTCACCCCGATGACCATTCGCCTGCGGGAGCTCGAATTGCAGCAGCAAATGATCGAAAAATGGAACGGCGTCCTCCCCATGTACCAGGGCGGACCGGCGCCATTCCCCACCTTCGATCCGAAGGCGGCGGCGCCTCAGAATTAGTCTCGCCCTCGACTGTTCCCCCCAGAATTGGGGGGTTAGGGGGGCTTGATTTCCGGGTCAATCAAGATGTCCTCGGCTGCCACTGGTGGGGAATCGGCGCCTGCGGCTGTCCCAACCCGTCCGTGAGGGCGTAACTCGCCGCCAGCAGCCGCAGCCACAAGCCCGGATAGCGGGGTTCTAACCAGGGTTGAAAACGGCGGGCGAGGGGGGGAATCCAACCCAATAGCCAACTGACAAACGCCAGCCCGGTGAAGGTGAAATAACTGCCCATCCAGCGGAGGATTTCGCCGGGACTGATAAAGTCCAAAATCCATAATAACAGCCTGGGATTGGTTCGCGCGGCTTTTAGGGCGAGGCGGTTGAAGGTCCACCAATCCACCCGATCTTTGATGAAGGTATCCGCCACTTCCGGGGGTTCGGTGGCGAGGATGCCGAAAAAGGTGTTCAGGATGGAATTGATGCGTTGGGGGGGCAGGTGGCGTCCGGTGGGAACCATCATGCCCTTTGAGAATAGCCAGGTGACGGCGACGTTGCTTTGGTAGGCGCGAATTTGGTTCAGGTAATTTGCCTTCAATAAATCGTGCTTGAGGGCGGTATTTAACAAGTCCGTCAGGCGGGAAAGATTGCGGACGAGCGATCCGAATCCGGTGAATACCAGTGGGGACTGCAAAGAGGCCGCATCCCCGATCATGACCAGGCGATCGTAGGCAACCTTGCGATCGCGATTCCCCAAACTAAAATGTCCGGGAATGTAGCCGAACGTCGCTTTTTTCCACACCAATTTGTCCATATCGCAGCGGCGATATTCGGGCAAAATGGTGAAGAAATCCTCGTACATTTCCAGCAGCGAACCGGGATTTTTCGGGTCGATTTTGTGATAGTGGAACAGATAAAACGTCAGTTCATCTCCGGCGGCGGGAAACAGTTCCCAAATCAACTGACGCCCCCGGGAAATATCCCCGTGGCTGTTGAGAACGTCCCCGTAGGTGGAATCCCAAACCCCCGGTTCAAAACCGCCCTCGATCACCGCCCCCACGGTGGGACAGACGCTATCGAACGCCCGCCCGCCGTTGAGTTGCCAAGCGATCGGAGAAGCCGTCCCCATCGCGTCCACCAACAACCGTCCGGTGGCGATCCGTTCCGATCGTCCGGGCAGGTGGGTGGCTTTTACCGTGACGCGATCGCCCCCGATATCCGCCCGGACAAACTCCGTTTCGTCCCAAATGTCCCCCCCCGCCTGCCGCAATTTTTCCCCGCACAGAAACAGCAATTTCTCCGCATCCAGCGCCACATTCAACACCGTCGGCGTGTGCAGGATTTCCGCCTTGGCAACGGGGGGATTGTTGGCATCGAAAAACTTGTGGAATCCGTCCTTATATTCCCGGGCGATAAACGTTTCAATTTCCGCCCCGGTAAATAATCCCAAATCGATCAAACTTTGCAATTCGCTGCGGGAAATATTCCATTCCCGGTTCATACGGCCGAAGGGGAGGCGCTCCATCAGCAACACCCGGTAGCCCAACCGGGCCATGACAGCAGCGTGGATGACCCCCAACGCCCCGCCCACATAAATTAAATCGTAATTGGGGCGATCGCTCCCCGTTTTAGCCTCGGCATCGTTGAAAATCACCGGCTTCGGCGTCTGCGGATTTCTCACCCCCTCCCGCCAGCGTTTTTCCCACCAGTAAACCCGCGTCAGGTCGTATTCCCCGTTGGGGATTTTTTGGAAATATTTGACCGTCTGCGGATAGTCCGCGGCGAGGGCTTCAAAAATGGATTGCCGCGACAAATCGATCGCCGGCGGTTCCGGATACTGGTGGGGAAACTCTGCCCTCAACTCGGTTTCGAGTCGCTTTAGAACCCGATTTTCCTCCGCACTCGGGGGAGTCCCCACCCGGAACGCTTTCAGATAAGTCGTCCGCTGCAAGGGCCAGACGAAAACGGAGAGTTCGCCCGTCCCCGGGGGAAATTGCAGGCGAAACCCGTCCGGCGTGGCGATTTTCGTCCCCTCTCCGGGTTCAAACGCCTGCTGCAACCAGGTACAAACGCGCCGTGTATGGGGGGTTGGAATTTCCAGATAGAGAAGCTCTTTCATGTCACTCGTTGTCAGTCGTACCTCAGTTGCGACCCACCTTCCTATGAATTGCACACTTTACTAAGCATAAGGGAAAGCGGACGGGTTCGACCAGAATGATTGTGCGATCGCCGTAGCACGGGCCTCCTGCCTGTAATCCCGCTACCATAATTGAAAATATCCAAACGGCAGGGTATATGACAGAGAATCTCAACATCGGCGAACTCCTCCGCCGGCAGCGACAATTTTTTGCCACGGGCCAGACGCGGGAGGTGGACTTCCGGCTGGCCCAACTGCGACGGCTGAAACAGGCGATCGCGGATTTTGAAGAACCCATCACAGAGGCGGTTCGGGCCGACTTGCGGCGTCCCGAGTTGGAGGGCACATTTGAACTCTCCTGTTTGGCAGAAATCAATTATGCCCTCAAACACCTCAAACGCTGGGTGAAACCGAAGCGGGTTTCCGGTTCTCTCGCCCAATTTCCGGCTTCTAGCAAGGTGTATCCCGAACCCCTGGGGGTGGCATTGATTATCGGGCCGTGGAATTATCCGTTTCAACTGGTTATCTCGCCGTTGGTGGGGGCGATCGCGGCGGGAAATTGTGCGATTTTAAAACCCTCCGAACTCGCACCCCACACCTCGAAAGTGGTGGCGGATCTGATTGGCAAAACCTTCGATCGCCACTACATCGCCGTCGTCGAGGGGGGTGTGGAAGTCAGCCAAAAACTCTTGGCGGAACGGTTCGATCGCATCTTCTTTACCGGGGGAAAGCGGATCGGCAAAATCGTCATGGAAGCCGCCGCCAAACACCTCACCCCCGTGACGTTGGAATTGGGGGGGAAAAGTCCCTGTATCGTCGATGCGGATATCCAGTTGGAATATACCGCGAAGCGGATTATTTGGGGCAAGTGTATCAACGCCGGACAGACCTGCATCGCCCCGGATTATCTGTTGGTCGATCGCGCCATCAAACCCGATCTGATCGATGCGATGAAAGCGACCATTGAATCGTTTTTCGGTTCCCAACCGCAAACCAGCCCGGACTATGCCAGAATTATCAATAACCACCATTTTGCGAGATTGGCGGAATTGTTGAAAGACGGAAATATTGTCGTCGGCGGCGAGACGGATGAGAGCGATCGCTACATCGCCCCGACTCTCATTGACGGGATATCTTGGGAATCTCCGGTCATGGAAGATGAAATTTTCGGGCCGATTCTTCCGGTTTTGGAATATGATGATTTGGGAGATGCGATCGCCCAAATTAACGCCCGACCCAAACCCCTCGCCCTCTACTTTTTTTCCCGCGACAAAAACAAGCAAAAACGCATCTTAGCCGAAACCTCTTCCGGGGGCCTCGGTTTGAACGAAACCGTCCTGCACGTCGGCAGTCCCACCCTGCCCTTCGGCGGTGTCGGGGAAAGCGGCATGGGCAGCTATCACGGCAAAGCCAGTTTCGACACCTTCTCCCATTACAAGAGTGTCTTGAAGCAAACTTTCCTCTTTGATATTCCCCTGCGATACGCCCCCTACAAGGGTAAAGTTGATTTGATGAAGTCCGCGATCAAAAAGTGAGGTTTGCCGGGGCAAATGTCCGGGATTTGGGGTTGACAAATTCCCGGACTTGACTTATCCTTTAATCATGGGGATCTGTGCCGACATATATATAGATGTCTCGGGGATGATCGGCTCTGAGAAAACCACTCCACACGCAGAGGGCGCAGAGGAAATTTTTCCCAAACCCAAACCCGCGATCGCCGTTTTTGGGGATCGACAATTGAGAGGTTTCCACGGCCGGACGGCAGAAACCCGCCTCAACTTCCCGTTTTCACCCGCACGGGGGGAAGATTGCCGTTCAGACTCGGATAGGGAACCGGGTCGGGTTTGAGAACCTCCAAATTCAGCCGATAGCCGACGTTGCGGACCGTCTGGACGAGGCTGGGTTGGCGGGGGTCGGTTTCCACCTTTTTTCGCAAAGATAAAACGTGGGTGTCGATGGTGCGGGGATTGTCGATAGAGTCCGGCCAGGCGCGGCGCAACAGTTCCGAACGGGTCAACGGTTCCCCCCCCGCCTGAGCCAAAACGTACAATAAACTATACTCTTGGGGGGTCAGTTCGATCAACAATCCTTGCAGGCGGACGCGGCGCTGCACCAGATCGATTTTGAGGGCCCCGTAATCCAAATGGGTCGGGGGGGCCAAGGTGCGGTGGCGGCGCATCAGCGATTCGGTGCGGGCCAAAAACTCCTGCATTCCGAACGGTTTGGTCAGATAATCGTCAGCCCCGGCCCTCAAGCCGCGGACGATATCCGCCTCGCCTTTGCGGGCCGAAAGCATCAATACCAAAGCCTGCCGTTGCCGTTGCAGCCACTGACAAAACTCCAAACTGTTTCCGTCCGGCAATTCCGCATCGAGGACGACCAAATTGGGCTGATTGTTGAAAAACACCTCCCGAGCATGATGAAGGTCTGCGGATTGAAATACCGAATAACCGACGTGCTGAAGATGCCAACCCAAAAGCGATCGCAGGTGTGGATTTCCTTCAATGATTGAAATACAAGCAGATCCCACTGGTGCCAGCTTCCCTTATCAATAATTAAACTCAAGGTTAACAGGGCCGGAGTCATGATTTTGTAACTCCTGTTACCCCGTGTCAACCTGATGATCTGGCCCCTTCCCGAACCGTTTCGGGAGTCGCGGTAAAATAGAAACTGAAGGGCACCGGGTTGAGTTTCCCCTCGGGTCGAATCGGGCGATCGCCGTCCGAACTCCGACCCCGGACGAGATCCGGCAACATTTTTGGGGTGCCAGTTGCCGACCGCAAACGAGTCGGAGATCCCTTGAACGGTCTGCGATCGCAGCGGGGAAACCTATTCTTAGGAGCGAGGGTCTGTTAAATCAGAAGAAATTCGCTAAAATGCCAAAAATCCATCTCATCGAGGTGTAGAAAACGAAAGAAAACATTAAGCGAAAATCGCTCTTCCTCCCTTCGGCTCCCCCGATTGGCTCATAACCTAGAGATGACTTGAGGTTCCCACCATGTTACAGAACGCACTCACCATCCGGCACTATCAAAAACTCACGGATTCTCTCGTCGAACTGTGGAATCGCGGCTACCGCCACGACGAGCTGAGAATGTTTGTCGATGGCTACATCGCCGCCCTCAGACACGCCAGCGTCCTCGAACCCTTCCAGGTTCACCGCCTGGAGGAGGAGACGTTCCGGTACATTCACGACCCGTCCAACTTCGAGATGCCCCTCCCACAGCCGGAAGTGGACTACTATTAGACGATAACAAACCCAGCCGCTTTCGGGCTGGGTTTGTTTGTCACCGTTCCGAAACTTTGGCGACGGTTTAGGACGCGAGGGCGACTTCGAGCATTTGCTGCAGTTCACCCTTCTGGTACAACTCGATCATCACGTCCGACCCCCCGACAAATTCCCCGTTGATGTAAACCTGGGGGATGGTCGGCCAGCTAGAATAATCCTTGATGCCCTGACGAATTTCGGGCTCTTCCAAAACATCGCAGGTTTCAAACGGGACTCCCATGCTGTTGAGAATTTGAACCACGTTGTTGGAAAACCCGCACATGGGCATCAGCTTCGTCCCCTTCATGAAAACGAAGATTTTGTTATCGTTGATGAGCTTTTCAATTTTGGCTTGCGTTTCAGAAGTCATAATGGCGTGTTCGGTTGAGTTGACGAAATACTGAGCAGCGATTTGACGCAATCAAATTGGGCGAGTGAGGCGTTACCCCGTCCCCGAACCGTTGACTCATCCCCCCGAGGGGAGCGAGATCAAGCGGCTTGATTCACTTTTTCCCACCCTTGGGGGGTGTAGGTTTTGAGGGCCAGGGCGTGGATCGCCTCGGTCGCCATCGCTTCCTTAACCGCTTTATAAACCATTTGATGCTGTTTGACCAGGGTTTGCCCCTCGAAGGCGGACGAAACAACGATCGCCTGCAAGTGGTCGCCACCGCCGAGATCTTCGACCTTGACGAAAGCGTCGGGCAACTCGGATTGAATCATCGCCTCGACTTGATCGAGAGTGACCATAGATTTCCTTCAATAAACTGCGTCTCCCCATTTTGACATACTCCTTGAAGATGGGGAGTAGGGAGTAGGGAATAGGGAATAGGGAATAAGGAATAGGGAATAGGGAATAGAAAGCGGAGGATGCTTCTGGAACCCCTGTGCCTCCGGTCGCCTCCGATCGCCCCCCTGCCCCCCATCTGAGAGCTTTTCGGGTTTTGAATATTATTGCGGGTTGGAAGAGGTGGATTGTTCCGGGGCGGCGCCGCCCGGTAAGGGGGTGCTGACGAAGCCCAATTCGAGCAATTGTTGGTAGGCTTTTTTGCCGAGGTCGCGGGTGGGGGCTTGGGAGCGGATGATTTGGACCAGTAGCGGAACCGCCAATTCCGGTTGGTTTTGGGCGCGGTGAACCAGGGCCAGTTGGTAGGTGGCGTTGTCCCGCAGTTGGGCGGTGTCCCGGGCGCGATTGCGGTGTTCGTCGGCGATGCGGTTGTCGATGCCCGAGAAACTGGTGGCCAACTGTTGGTAAAAATTGGAGAGTTGGTTGAAAATTTGGCGGGCCTCTTGCAGTTTCTCCGCCGCTTCGTCATAATTTTCGTCGGCGATCGCTTCGCTGGCCTCCGCTAACAGCCGCTCCCCCCCCTGGACGCTCAAAAAACTACTTTCGAGACTCAGCGGGCGCGTATCTTGGGGGTTGGACGGCTCTCGGTTCGGCGTCACTTCGACCGGCATTTCCAACTCCGACTCTTCGCCCATTCCGTCGGGATTCGAGGAATCTTGGGCGACAGCCCAGCCGGCACCCAGGAGGGTGAAAACCGCCAGGACGGATGCCGACAAACTGGCAATAACTTCGGGAGAGCGGACAGTTCCAGGGGACAGCATAATGATGTAGAAGTTGCGCGATCGCGACACGAAAGGTCATTGAACTTCACGGATCTTATCATTCCTTGGCCAAAATTGGAGACTTCGCCCGATCGCTTGCGAATGCCCGATCACCTGCCTCCCCTACCTCCTGTGCCCCCCTGCTCCCCTGCCCCCCTACCCCCCTGCCTCCTCTGCCCCCACACCCCACACCCCACACCCGGCACGCGGCGGTATAGTTTTGAGGGGATCGGCGATCGTCTCCACCGCATCAATCCCCAAAACCATCCCGATCGCATCCGTTCAGGTGGTGAATGAGAGAATTTAGACCAGCGAGGATTACGACAAGATGACATCACCAGTCAACCCGTCCGGCATCTTGGCACAAGAGTACCAGGGCATCGGCGTTCCAGAAGACAGCATCGACAGCATTTTACAGCGGGGCGGAGAAGAACTCCCCATTCAAAAAATCCCCGATCGCTTCACGGTGCGACTCTCACCCACGGCCGGCCCGGGCCAGCAACCGGGGCTCAAACCGGACGGCCAATTCGATCCCGTCGTCGCCGTCGGCGACGACTTGGGGAACCTGCCCATCCACATCAAAAACACCGCCTACGTTCCGCCGGGACTCAGCGAGGTTCAGGTAGAATCCACCCAACTCGACGAGGCGATGGAACTGGCCCGCCAATCCGATCGCATCGCCTTCGCCAGCCACGTCTACCGGGTCGAAAACGACCCCGGGATGGTCTTATATCTGACCAACCAAATCACCATCCAGTTCGATGAGAGCGTCGGGGAACAGACGCGAAACGCGATCGCCGCCACCCAGGGCCTCCACCTGCTCAAACCCGTCGAGGGCATCCCCAACACCTTCGTCTACGAATTGGGCTCGCGCAGTCTCGAAAACCCGATCAAAATCTCCAACCGCCTGACCTGGAATCCGGAAGTTCTCACCGCCGAACCCAACATCATCGTCAGAAGCCAATCCTACTACCGGCCCCGGGACCCCCTCTACAACCGCCAGTGGTACCTCCACAACGGCGGGGGCAACGGCGTGGCCACCAACTCCCACATCTCCGTGGAAGGCGCCTGGGACATCACCCGCGGCAACCGCTCCGTCGTCGTCGCCATCACCGACGACTCGGTAGACATCAACCACACCGACTTCCGGGGGTTGGGCAAAATCGTCGCCCCCCTCGACCTCAAAGGCCAGGATCGCCTCCCCCTGCCCGACTCCCCCTCCGACAACCACGGCACCGCCTGCGCCGGTGTGGCGGTCGCCGAAGAAAACGGCAAGGGCATCGTCGGAGTCGCCCCGGGCTGCGCCCTGATGCCGATCCGCACCACCGGCTACCTCGACGACGAGTCGGTTGAAAAGATGTTCGACTGGGCCATCGATCGCGGCGCCTCGGTGATCTCCTGCAGTTGGGGGGCCAGCGCCGTCTACTTCCCCCTCTCCCTGCGCCAGCGGGCCGTCATCACCAAAGCCGCCACCCGGGGCCGCAACGGCCGTGGCTGCGTCATCGTCTTCGCCGCCGGCAACGCCAACCGCCCCATCAACGGCACCCTCAACGAGAGCGGCTGGCCCAACAACGTCATCAAAGGCCGGACGAGATGGCTGGCCGGATTCGCCGTCCACCCCGACGTCATCGCCGTCTCCGCCTGCACCAGCCTCAACAAAAAAGCCGCCTACAGCAATTGGGGCACCGGAATTTCCGTCTGCGCCCCCAGCAACAACGCCCCCCCCGGAATGTGGCTCCAGGAAACGGGCTACATCGGCACGCCCCCGGCGATTCGCAGCACCCTGGAGGGGTTGGGCGTCTTCACCACCGATCGCATGGGTGCGGCGGGCTACGACCACGAGGACTTCACCCCCTATTTCGGCGGCACCTCCAGCGCCACCCCCGTCGTCGCCGGGGTCGCCGCCTTGGTCTTGTCCGTCAACCCCCAGTTGAGTGCCCAGGAGGTGCGCCGCATCATCGAACAAACCGCCGATAAGATGGTCGATCCCGACCCCGACCCCCAATTGGGCATCAGCATGGGCAGTTACGATCGCAACGGCTACTGCCAGTGGTTCGGCTACGGCCGCGTCAACGCCGAAAAAGCCGTGAAAATGGCGAAAAGCAAACAGGCGACCCGCCAGCAGGTTTCCCGCCGGGTGGAGCGATCGAACGCTCAAACCCTGGCCATCCCCGACGACGATGGCGAGGGGGCCAGCAGCCGCATCTCCATTTCCGACACCAGCCCGATTTTAGACATCCAGGTGAGCGTCGAAGTCGAACACGAATTTTTGGGGGATGTGGAAATTCACCTGGTCGAACCCGGCGGCAAGGCGGTACTGCTGCAAAACCGCACCCTCGGCCGCAGCACGTCCCTGAAAACCACTTACACCCTCCAGAGCACCCCCTACCTGCGGGAATTGCTCAACCTCTCCCCCCAAGGAACCTGGCGGCTGACGGCGATCGACCGGGCCCCCGAACACACCGGAAAGCTGAAGGGGTGGAAATTGGATCTGGGTCTTTAGGGAGCGGAGGGGCAGGGAAAAGAATTGATAATTGATAATTGATAATTGATAATTATCAATTTTCTTCTTCCCGATAAGCGCGGATCATCGCCTGGGTGCCCTGCATCGCTCCGTCGCCACCGTCCAGGTCGCGGACGACTTTGAAGAGGCGATCGGCCAGTTCCACTCCCGGCAAATATCGGGATAGGGCCTCCTGTACCAACCGCAAATCTTTGACCATGTGGCGGATCATGAAACCGGGGGCGAAATCCCCGTCCGCCACCTTTTCTCCCAAATTCGACAGGGCCCAGGAACCCGCCGCGCCGGTGCCGCACACTTCCACCACCAACTGCGGGTCGATACCCTGGCGTTCGGCCAGCAGCATCGCCTCGCACACCCCCACCAAGGTGAGGGAACAGAGGATTTGATTGCACAATTTCACCCCCTGACCGCTGCCGCTCGGCCCGCAGTGGCGGATATTTTTGCCCATCGCCTCGAACAGGGGTTTGCAGGTTTCAAAGGCGTCCGCTTCTCCCCCCACCATGATCGTCAGCGTGCCGTTTTTCGCGCCGACATCTCCGCCGGAAATGGGGGCGTCCAAAAACTGAATTTTCCGGGATTTCAGGGCTTCCGCGATGGGGGCGACGGCGGCCGGTCCGATGGTGCTCAAGTCTACGACGATCGCCCCCGGTTTGGCAAATTCGGCGATACCGCCCGGCCCGAGGATGACTTCTTCCACGTCGGGGACGTCTCCCACGCAGGTGCAGATCACTTCCGCCTCGGCGACGGCATCCCGGATGCTGTTCGCGATTTCGGCGCCCCCCTCCCGGGCGATCGCGACCCCGGGGCGATCGGGGGTGCGGTTCCACGCCCTGACATCGTAACCCCCCCGGGCTAGATTGGCCGCCATGTGGCCCCCCATCACGCCGAGTCCCAAAAATGCGGTTTTCATCATTTCGATGCTGCGCTGAACGACGCGATCGATTTTAGTGCAGATTCCAACATTTGGATAATCGCCCCGACATTCGCCAATTTCGGACGGGATATGTAGGGCAATGATAGAATTAAAGAATATGAGAAATCCACCGAAGTGCCGAGGAGATCTGATAATGACCGATGAAAATAACGAGAATTCCAAAAATCCCCAATCCGACCCGGACACCCCGCAAACTGAATCCGAAACTGAATCCGAAAAGGCGATCGCGAAAGCTTTCATGGTGAGTATGTCTTGGGCGATGGCGGGTTTGTCCGACAAATCCAAATCCGAAGCGGGCGATCGCGAATCCAAAGATTAATTTTAAAATTGCGTGCATCTACCGTCATTTTTAAACCCCAACCAACCGCCCCCCTTACACGGTCTAATTTCGAGATCGCGATGCCACATCCCCGACGCGGACGGGCGATCGCTACAGCTTCCGAATCCGGCGACTGACTTGGCTTTTAAAGCGGCCCAACGGCCAAGAAATCAACAGGAGAACCGGGACGATTTCCAAGCGCCCCATCCACATCAACAACATCAAAATAACTTTACCCAGCCAGGGCAAAGTCGGGCCGGTAATTCCCGTCGATAAACCGACACTTCCCAGGGCCGAAGCCGACTCGAAAATCACGTCCGCCAACGTATACTCCGGGCCGACAATATTGATCAGTATGAAAATACTGATCGCGATCGCGCTCAACCACAGGGCCCCCAGCACCGCCGCCGACTCGATGCGGCGGTTCGCTTGCGTCTCCGAAATCACCTTGCCATCCAACTTGTAATACATCATTTGGTGGGGGGCGAGGGTGACGCGCTGGACGCGCCACAAAATCGCTTTGAACAGCGACACCACCCGCGTCAATTTCAATCCGCCGACGGTGGAACCCGAAGCGCCGCCAAAAATCATCCCGACGGTCAAAATTAATTTTTCTACGGTCAGCCATTCCTTCAAGTTTACCGTAGAAAAACCGCAAGTTCCCAGAGCCGAAGCCCACTGAAATACACTGTCGAGCCAGTGAAATTGACCGTGGAACCAGTAAGTTTCAAAAAATAGCAGCAACGAACCGACGACGAGAAGTATCCACAGCGCCCGATGTTGGCTGTCCTGCCACAGCGCTTTCAACCGCCCCTTATAAATGAGTTGGTAGTGAACCGGGAAGCTGATGGCACCGGCGATCATAACGAGAATGACCGCCGCCTGAATTCGCGTGTCGTAGGCGGCGATACTGTCGTCCGGAATCGAGAAACCGCCCGTCGAAATTCCCGTCATCCCGTGGTTGATGGCGTGCCACCAGGACATCCCCGCCACCCGCAACAACAGGATCGCGATCGCGGTATAAATCAGGTAAATTTTCCATATTTTCTGCACGGTTTCGGTGATCGTCAGACCGATTTTTGTGTTCCGAGTTTCGGCGCTGTACAATTGATAGGCGTCCGTACTCGGCTCCAAAATGGAAATCATCAAGACGATGACGCCAACCCCGCCAATCCACTCCATCAGGGAACGCCACCACAGCAAAATATTCGGCAACTCGCTCGAATGCAGGGCGACGGAGAGCCCCGTACTCGTAAACCCCGAGAACGCTTCAAAGAGGGCATTCCAGGGATTTTGAAAGTAAAAAATAGTCAGGGGCGTGAGGGGAGTTTGTGACAGGTGAGATGCGATTAAGATAAAGGGTATAGATCCCAGACAGGGAATCAGAAACCAACCCAAACCGACGGTGAGCAGGGCGTGGGGTAAACGGGATTCTTCGGCTTTTTTGAAAAGGCGATACAGCCCTTGTCCGATGGCGAAGGAGATCGCCGCCGTCCCCAGAAATGAGAGCAGGGCATAATATTCGCCAAATATCACGCAAACGGGCAGGGAAATGACGGCCATCGCGCCGGGGATGTGCAGCAATAAACCGAGGTCGCGGAGAGTCGTTTTAATATATGGATTCACTGTTTCCTAGAAAATTCTAAAGGCTTTCAGTCAGTTGAAATCAAGTTTTTCGATGGGGTGTCTGACTGTCAATTTCTCTTGCGGTTGAGGAGTTGATAGAGTTGTCGGGCGATAATCACTTCCGGATCTCCGAGGATGGCGACATCGAGGCGTTTGAATAAGCTCTGGTGCAATTTTTCATTGACGACGCTGACGAGGGTTTCGATGCCGAGTTCTTTACCCATGAACATGGCCATCAAGTTGATCGAATCGTCGCTCGTGGTGGCGACCAGTGCATCGGCGCGGCTGGCTTCGGCTTCTTCGAGAATGGCACCTTCGGCAATATCCGCCTGGAAGACGCGGATCTGGTGCTTTTTCAAGACCGCCCTCGCCCGGTCTTCGTGGGAATCGATGAGCGCCACTTCATGCCCTTCTTCAACTGCCAAATCGATCAAACTTGAACCTTCCGGCCCCGCATCTACGATAATGATGTACATCTTTTAATGAATAATCTGGAAAAATCGACTCGCTGGGGAAGGCGCGATTGCCCCGCCTCCCACTCAAATTCGGCCGTCAAATCTATCTTCGGGTCGATGGCAAATCGATGAAAATTTGCACCCCAAATCAGATCGGACGAAACCTGAAAATTACGTTTATTTTAGTCGAATTTCCGCGATCGCGCCTCTAACTTTGGTCGAATGTTGGTTGCCAGTCGCCCCCAAACCCCCAATCCTGGGGGCTTTGATTGGATTTTCCCGATTTATATCGAATCCAGTTAAATACCTAGAAGTCGAAGTCCCCTTGAGACTTTCCCTGTATCAATCAAAGCGAAACATCCTTTGGCTCCCCCCTTGTTAAGCAGGGCCGTTTCATTCTCGGTTAAAAATTGTCGAGGGCGACAATGAAAACCGTTGATGGGAGACAGGAGCAAGGATTTTT
>NZ_JAYFER010000249.1:0-10415 GCF_055795065.1 Lyngbya sp. CCY1209 | reverse complement strand
GAAACCCGGTTTCTTCCTCCCAACCTGTAGGTCTAGAAACCGGGTTTCTACCAATATCTCTGTGGGGCACCCAACACCCTCCTAGAAACCCGGTTTCTTCCTCCCCACCTATATCTCTCCGGGTTTCTTCCTCCTCAGCGAGGCATATATATGGCGGCACATTTTCCCATGATGTTATAGTATGTCAAATCACCGAAAAAGTCAAGCCCAAATTGCCGCAATTTTCGTTGTTGGGCTTCAGCCCCGGCACCTCCCCCACCTCACATTAAGAAGCGTGTCGAAAATGCGATCGCACCACCCAAAATGTGGGATAATATTCTCGGGTCTGCCGAGTTGAGGAATGTGGCGGTGACAGAAGATTCTAAATGTCCCCATGAGGAGTTAAAAGACATTTTTCGTCGGGCGCTCAAAGCCAAATCTGCCAAAGAGCGCAAACGCCTGCGACGGGAAGGAATCCGAATGATGCTGAAGGCACCGGAAAAATGTTTTTGGGGGGGAGAACCGCCCCAATATCGCGACGATTTACGGTATATTGAAGCTGCGGCGGTGGCTTGGGATTATATCGAACGCAAAATTCACGGAGATGTCCGGGGTGGGGAAGCCTACGACCCCGACCGTGAAAATGCTGCCAGTCCGTTCACCATGTGGAATAAACGCTGCCAAGGGGAATATAAAGACCGACTCAAAAAACGGCGAGAGTTGATCGATGATAAACCCAAAACACCCGATCCGGAAAAACCTTACAATATTGATGATGCGCCGTCGCCGACTGTAGATATCCCCCGGTTAGAACGCATCCGCCGAGAATTTGAAAATGACCCGACGGGGGAGTTCAGGAGTTCTTTTGTACGCCAAACCCCACCGCCGCCGATTACCGTTCAAGAGGTTTTATTGTTCATTTATGATTGCGTGTCTCGCGGGGAAAAATACACCCTAAAATTGGTGGCGAAACATTTTAAGATCCCGCCGGGTGTCGTCAACTCTGCTTGGAGTCGCACCATCAGTCCCCTGTTGAAAAAAATGGGCGATCGCATTTCAAAAAATCTCGACATCGACCCGGATGTTTTCGACCTATAAAATCTGTTAAAATAGAAAAGGTATCTCAACCATGAACACCCAATTATTCGGCCAACTGATCCCGATTACGGCACAAATAAACGAACAATTAAAAACGCTTGCGGCCTCCCTGGAACCGTCGAAAGCCGAAAGCACCGTCGAAAGAGCGATCGCGGTTTGGGTCGTCCACCGTTATCTGAAACGGTTCGATTATCAATCGGATTTTCGCGCCAGTAGCGCCTGGAATCTCGCCCTACAGGTTTTGACCGATTTGGCGGATTTAGAACTATTTGATGACGGCTGTAGTTTGGGAATTGTCGAATGTATCCCCCTCGCCGCCGATGCGGAGAGTTTGGAGATTACAGAACAGGCGGTAATGGGCGATCGCATCGCCTATATCGCCGTAGAAATTAACGCCGAAAAAACCTGGGGCAGAATCGTCGGCTTCACCCCCGCCCTGGAAACAGAATATCCCGAATTGAGCATTGATCGCGAAGAGTTGTTAGAATGCGATCGGCTGTTGGATTTATTGGAACTCGCCGAACCCCTCGCCGACGCCTCCCGATTTTCCGAGTTAGAATCCTATTGGTCGGGTCAGAGTGAATGGTCTGACGAACAGCGCCAAGCCATTATCGCCCAACTGGAACGAGCTTTATTATTAGAAAACCAGGAAGCCCTGCAAGTGGAGTCCGCCGCCCAGGAACTCGAAGCATTAATCGCCCAATCTGCCGCCGACTCGAACCGAGAATTGACCTTTCGAGAAGATCCCGAAAGTGAAGCCCGCCAAGAATTGCGATCGATTTTGCGGCGGTTATTCGAGTCATTGCGGGAACCGGAACGAGATGTCTAGAAACCGGGTTTCTACAAATATCTGAGTGGGGAAACCCTGCATCCTTCTAGAAACCCGGTTTCTTCCCCCAACGATAGCGTTCTAGAAACCGGGTTTCTACCCACATCTCTGCGGGGAACCCAAAACCCTTCTAGAAACCCGGTTTCTTCCTCCCCACCGATAGCGTTCTACCAAGTTTCTACCAATATCTCAGTGGGGAACCAAAAACCCTTCTAGAAACCCGGTTTCTTTCTGTCGGGCTTGAGCCCCGACGCCCATTCCTCACGCCGCCGGACGAATGTTCAACATCCGGTTGCCGCCAATTTGGAATTGGTAGGGGACGGTTCGGATGTCGGCGGTATATCCCGATCTCGCCAATTCCGCGATCAGCGATTCCAAAAATGGGGGGGTTTCGCCGGAGATGGTGATGAGGGGAAACAGGCGCACTTCCCGCGCCACGCGGCATAATTCTAGAATCGATTGTCGGTGGAAGTCTTCCGAGAGACGATCGCCGTAAGAGAATAGAAAATGGCTGCATAAGGCGCGATCGAATTGCCGGGAATTGAAGGGCAGATCCGGCAATTCTGCATCGATGTAGCGTCCCGCCGCGACTCCTTGGGGGAAGTCCGCCAAAAATTCGTCCATCGCCGCCATCCGGATGTCTCCGAGATGTTCGGGCGATCGCATCTTCGTCCAAACGTAGTCCCCGGAATTGTTTCGCAGTTGTTCCAGGATGACGGGGTAGGTTTCCCGGATGCGATCGCGAATTTGTTCTGGGGAAAATTGATAAATCGGATCGCAGGATATGACCGAACGTCCCCGGCGGGCCATCGCCGCGTTAAAACCGGCCGGGCCCCCCGCGCAGTCGAGGTGGGTGTCGTTCAACTCGTCGGCGGTGAGGGCGAACATTTGCAGGTACTCGTCAAAACTGCGCCCCCAGGGAACGATGTTGTCTAAAGTGAATCCCATCAGTTCGTCAAATTCAAAATTCAGTCGGGAGTCAAGCTGTCATTAATAATCATACCTGAAACGCCTGATGGGCGGTTTCTGCAAAAATAAAAAGCCCCAATTTCGTAACAGAGAAATTGGTGGCAATTTCTTTTGAATGTCGATCCGGATCGTCTCAGACAGTGAAAACTGCCAAACCCTCCAGATTCTCCTTCGTTATAACCACGTTATCCCGCCGATCAGGGAAGGAAAATAATTTCCCACTGCGCCGCGGGGGTAGAGGCGGCGTCCGCGACGTGGACAAACACGCTGTCCGGATAGGCGCCTCCGGAGATACAGTTGTTACAGCGACTCATATAGTTGCCGGTGTTGGCTTTAAAGGCGTACTTTCCATTGTCGAGACGTTCGATTTCCCACTGCGCCGCGGGGGTAGAGGCGGCGTCCGTGACGTGGACAAACACGCTGTCCGGATAGGCACCTCCGGGGATACAGTTGTTACAGCGACTCAAATAGTTGCCGGTGTCGGCTTTCAAGATGTACTTTCCGTTGTCCAGATGTTCGATTTCCCAATGTGCCCAGGGGGAACCGGCCAACTCCGTGACGTGAACAAACGCACTGTCCGGATAGGCACCTCCGGGGATACAGTTATTACAGCGACTCAAATAGTTGCCGGTGTCGGCTTTCAGAGCGATTTTGATTCCAGGCATAATTTTCCAGCTTTGTTGATGTTCGGTCAGGGTTGTCGAGTCATCTCGGCTCCGGTTTGTGACCCGAAATCGATGTCATACTCCCCGCCCAGCTTGCCAAGGGGGAGTCGAGCGATCGCTCGACTCCGAGCATTCAACCGGATTGGATAGAACAACCACGTTGTCAAATGATGACATTTAACATCAAATCATAACTATCAACAATTTGCCAACTTGATCAAAAAACTTAACATTGGCTCGGGTCGAAATCCACATCGGTGCGATCGGACTGACGCGACACAATTTCATTGACTTTTATTAACATCAATGCATTTTTATAGCCGATTTTTAAACAAAAACTTAAGGTTTTCAGTCCCCTGCCAACGCTTGATTTCAGCCTCATACCGACTCCCGACTCCCTTTTCTGGGTTTTGTAACTATAGCAACGAGCGCTCACGTGGTTACAGTTTTCTTGGAGGGATAAACCTTGAAATCCCGATCCCAAGGGAATTTCCATACCCCACCGAGCACCGAGCACCGAGCACCGAGCACACCCTCTTCTAGCAGCGCTATACATGAGCGCTCACTGCTACATTAATGATGGGCAGTTCACCCATGCTGATCGCCATAGACGATCGCGAGACTTGCCACGAAAATATCCCACGCCACAGTTTGACTCCGGCGCGGGATCGGGGGTATCGGAAAAAACAGGGCGGGGTGAGAATGCGCGATCGCACTTCTCCCCCGTCCTGCCTTCTAAGCGGCGTCTTCGTCCGCCCCGTTGGCCACCCTTTCTTTGAACGCTTTCCCGGCCGAAAAGGCGGGGACGGTGGTGGCGGGGATGGTCATAGGTTCCCCAGTGCTGGGGTTGCGGCCTTCCCGGGCCTTGCGGTGCCGCGCCTCGAAGGAACCGAAGCCGACGAGGGTGACTTTTTCGCCGTCGGCGACGGCATCCATGATGCAGTCGCAGATGGCGGAGATGATGGCATCGGCCTGTTTCTTGGTGACGTTGGCCTTTATGGATGTTTCTTGAACGAGTTGTTCTTTATTCATTGGAATCTACCTCCAAAATCAGTTTCAGTGGGCGATCTTGTCGTTCTGATGGCTGTTCTAACACAGATGCCTCGGGAATCGACAAGTGCATCCCCTATAATTCCGTGAATTTGCCCATTTGGGATCGGGGAATGGGGTGCGATCGCGACCGGAGACCCAACCGCCCCATCCTCTGGCACCGTCGGCTTTTGCGCCGATTGGCACAAAACGCTAAGGATACAGCATACACCAGTTCACTTCAATTCCCGTCAAACCGGACGATGGAGCTTGTGACGGGTGCGGGTGTCGGGAGTCGGGTGTGAGGTGCCGGGTGTCGAAAAATGATACCGCAAAATAGAAGAAAGGGCGAGTTTGCAGGCGATCGCAAATGAATCGCCAATTCTAAAACTGCCCTTAAAATTTCCGGGGAGGCGGGGGAAATGGAGAATTTCCCCCGGCGGGATTACTCGATCCCCTCGATGCGATCTTCAACCTCCTGGTACAACTCCCGCAGGCGATCGAGATTGTCCTCGCTGGTTTCCCAGTAGCCGCGGCCATTGACTTCCAACAGGGTCGTCACCATCTTGCGGAACGAGTGGGGGTTGAGATTCATCAACCGCTGCTGCATCGCCTCATCCTTGATAAAGGTTTCGTTAGTTTCCTCATAAACCCAATTATCAACGGCCCCAGCGGTGGCACTCCACCCCATCGTATTCACCAGGCGCTTCGAGAGCTCCCGCACCCCTTCGTAGCCGTGGGAGAGCATCCCCTCGTACCATTTCGGGTTCAGCATCTTCGTCCGCGCATCCAGACGCACCGTCTCCGAGAGCGTCCGCACCTGGGCGTTAGCCGTAGTGGTATCCGCGATGTAGGACGCCGGTTTCTTGCCGTCCTTCCGCAGGCTGGCGATAGTTTTCGTCGGGTCTGAATCGAAATAGTGGGAGACGTCCGTCAGACTGATTTCCGAAGAATCCAAATTCTGGAACGTCGCGTCCGCCGTCTTCAGGGACGCCTCGAACACCTCGCGATTCTCGTCCATCATCCCGGGATTGTCCGAATTGAAGGCGAAAGACTTGCGCTTCAGGTACATCTCCTGCAACTCCGCCTCGCTCTCCCAGGTGCTATTTTCCACCGCCAGGTTGACGTTAGCCGCGTAGGAACCCGACGCATTGGAGAACACCCGGGTCGCCGCCTGCCGCAGGTTGATGCCAAGTTCTTTGGCTTGCTGCAAGGCGTGTTTGCGGACGAAGTTCATTTCGGCGGGTTCGTCCGCTTCCGCCGCCATTTTGATGGCTTTGTCGAGGAGGTTCATCTGGTTGATAAACAGATCCCGGAACACGCCGGAACAGTTGATCACCACGTCGATGCGGGGGCGTCCCAATTCTTCCAACGGGATCAACTCCAGCTTATTCACCCGGCCGAGGGCGTCGGGGACGGGTTTGGCGCCCACCATCCACATGACTTGGGCCAGGGACTCGCCGTAGGTTTTGATGTTGTCGGTGCCCCACAGCACGACGGCGATGGTTTCGGGGTACTGGCCGCCATTTTCCAGCTTTTGCCGTTCCAGGAGCCGTTCCACCACGACCTGGGCGGATTTCACCGCCGCCACCGTCGGAATCGCCTGGGGGTCGAGGGCGTGCATATTCTTCCCGGTGGGGAGGACGTCGGGGTTGCGGATCGGGTCGCCGCCGGGTCCGGGGAGGATGTATTCCCCTTCCAGAGCCCGCAGCAGTGCCCCCAATTCGTTGTCGGCGCACACCTGTTGCAGGCAGAATTCCAGGTACTCGAACAGGGGTTTGATGGGTTCGGGATCGACCTGGGTGTAGCCGGACTGGTGCAGGCTCTCGATCCAGGGTTCCTTTTTGCCCATGTTGAAGAAGTTGAGTTTGGAGACTTTGGACACCCGGCCTTCGGCGTCGGTGCGTTCTTGAACGAGGGCGGTGATGGCGGCGCGGGTGGCTTCGGTGATCTTCTGCAACAGGTCAACGTCGGCGAGGATGCCCTGGTTGCTGTTGCGGTAGAGTTCTTCGATATCCCGTCCGAGGCTGTCGGCGATGATGCGGGGGAGGCTGAGGATGCCTTCCTCTTCGCGATCGAGGTTGGCGATGTTGACCAGGGTCGCGATCGCCTCTTCGGCCGTGGGAGCTTTCCCGATCACGTGCAACCCGCAGGGCAGCAGCCTGGACTCAATTTCCATCAATTTCCGGTAAACCTGTCCGACGAGGTTATCCCGCTCCTCCTGGGTCAGTTCCGCCGCGTCTTTCTCCGGCAGGGCGACGTCCTGATCGAAGTTCACCATCCGGGCTTTTTCGATGATGGTGCTGACGATCTGCACCCCGCGACCGCTATCTTTGAGGGTTTGGTAGGAGCCGATCAGCTCGTTGAGTTCCTGCAACCCTTTGTAAAGTCCGGCATTTTCCGCCGCCGGGGTCAGGTAGGAGATGGTTTCGGCGTAGCTGCGCCGCTTGGCGATGGTGGCTTCGCTGGGGTTGTTGGCGGCGTAGTAGTAGATGTTGGGGATGCTGCCGATCAGGTTGTCGGGGTAGCAGTCCCCGGACATCCCCATCTGTTTCCCGGGCATGAATTCCAGGGAACCGTGGGTTCCGAAGTGCAGCACCGCGTCGGCGCCCCAGACCTGTTCGAGGTAGGTGTAGTAGGCGGCGAAGCCGTGGTGGGGGCTCGCGGACCGGGAGAACAGGAGGCGCATCGGGTCGCCCTCGTAGCCGAAGGTGGGCTGGACGCCGATGAACAGGTTGCCGAAGGTTTTCCCGTAAACCAACAAATTCTCGCCGTCGGTGTTCAGGTGTCCCGGCGGGGGTCCCCAGTTTTCGTGCAGGCGCTCGGAGTAGGGGGTGAGCCGCTCGTACTGCTCGACGGACATCTTGTAGGCGATGTTGAGTTCGGGGCTCTGGTACTGGGCGGTGGCGTCGTGGATCACCTGCTGCATCAGTTCGGCGGGGGACTCGGGCAGGTCTTGGATGTCGTAGCCGTTGCCCTGCAGGGCTTTCATCACCTCGTAGATGGAGCCGAACACGTCCAGATAGGCGGCGGTCCCGACGTTCCCCTTGTCGGGGGGGAAGCTGAAGATGGTGATGGCAACTTTTTTGTCGAGTTTGGGCTTTTTGCGGAGGTTGGCCCATTTGAGGGCGCGTTGGGCGATCGCTTCGATGCGGTCCTGGAGGGCGATCGCTTTTCCGGTGGCCCCGTCCCGCCCGGAGACGATGATCGGTTCGATCGCCCCGTCGAGTTCGGGGATGGCGATTTGCAGCGCCACCTGGATCGGGTGCAGGCCCAGTTCGCTATCTTCCCACTCTTCGGTGGTTTGGAACACCAGCGGCAGGGCGACCATGTAGGGCCGGTTGAGACGCTTCAGGGAGTCGATCGCCTTGGGGTGATCCTGGCGGGCCGGTCCGCCGACGAGGGCGAATCCGGTCAGGGAGACGACGATATCGACTAAGGGTTGGGCGGGGATGCCCTTGGGCGGGTTGTCCCAGAAGTAGGCATCCACGGGTTTGGAGAAGTCCAGGCCCCCGGCGAACACGGGCAGCACCCGGGCGCCCATCGCTTCGAGTTCCTGCACCATCGCCACATAGTGGGCGTCGTCCCCGGTGACGAGGTGGGTGCGCTGCAGGACCAAACCGACGCAGGGGGCGAGGGGATCTTTGGCGTCGTCGGAGATATCTCCCCGGCTGTTGTACCAGTTCATATATTCGCCGGCGTCCTCGAACATTTTCGGCGCGAGGGGGTGCCAGATCCCCATGTCGGGGTAGGTGACGGGTTCGGCGAAGTTGAGTTTTTCCTGGCCTTGGAAGACGTATTTTTCGGCCAACATCAGCAGGAAGTTCTCCAGGTTCTCCGGGGAACCGCCGAGCCAGTATTGGAAACTGAGCATGAAGTTGCGGGCGTCCTGGGCCTTGTCGATGGGCATATATTTCAGGACTTTGGGCAGGGTTTGCAACAGTTTCAGCATCCCGTCTTGGAAGGAGGACCCGGATTTTTCCTTCCGCTTTTTCATGAATTGGGCGATCGCACTCTTGCTCTGGCCCAGTTGCGCCATCGAGAAGCTTCCCATTTTGTTGAGGCGCA
Organism: Lyngbya sp. CCY1209; assembly: GCF_055795065.1. Taxonomy (NCBI): domain Bacteria; kingdom Bacillati; phylum Cyanobacteriota; class Cyanophyceae; order Oscillatoriales; family Microcoleaceae; genus Lyngbya; species Lyngbya sp. CCY1209. The sequence continues at coordinate 1,778 of NZ_JAYFER010000249.1, read as the reverse complement.
TCACCTGCGGCATGGAGGGGAAGACGACGGCGACGTCGAGGCGATCGCGGTGCGGCGTCACGGCTTCGACGACTTTTTCGGCGAGATCTTCGATGAAAATCAGGGAGGCGATGAAGACGTTGGCTTCGGCCACATCTCGTTTGAAGTTCTCGTAGTTCTCGGGGTCGCGCAGTTCTTCGATCAGGTAGCCGCTGATTTCGATCGCCAAACTGGGGTTCTTTTCGTTGATGGCGCGGACCGCCGCCGATAGGGCGCTCTGATACTGGGCCTCCAGAACGATGTAGACGACTTTCAGAAGCGATCGTCCGTTCGGGTTGTCAGGCTTGATGTGTCTGATGGTGGGCTTGACGTAAGTAAACATATGGGTGTTGATTCCTCGATGTTCTGCTCCAAAGCTGTTTAAAGAGAAGTACGCTATACCGGATCGGCCAATATCGATTGGAAATGGGCGAGCTCGGGACTCGCTGGTGAAACGGTGCGGCCTTGGGCCAGAGCGAACTCTGATGGCTTCACCATTGAGTATTGTTATCAGAAAATGGGGTCTGATCGTCAGTTTTTGAGCCCATTTGACACAATTCGACAAGAAACGCCGTCACAATTCGTAATAAAAGTTAACAAAATGCTGAGTGTTGACTTTTTTTAAGTCTATACAAAACTTAACTTGACATTTACTATTTTTTATGGTAATAAATGTTTCGACCGGCATTGAAATAGGAATCAAACCGAGTCGAGAGCGAGTCTCGAAGGGAGGCGATTCGCTCTATTTCAATTCGGTTAATGAATCATAATTTTTCGATTATCGCCCTTCAAATGACGGGCGAGATGAGATTATCGCCCTCTGAGGGCAGGAAAATTGCGAATATTTTTGAATGAGTTTGAATAGGGGAAAGCGATCGCCCGATTTTTGAGGTTTTCCGGGGCGCGATCGCATCAGGAGCAAGTATTTAATCCAACTCCCGCCGTCCCTCCAGAGCCCGCGCCAACGTCACCTCGTCGGCATATTCCAAATCCCCCCCCACCGGCAAACCGAAGGCGATGCGGGTGACGCGGGTGAAGGGTTTGAGCAACTGTCCCAAATACAAAGTGGTGGTTTCCCCTTCGACGCTGGGGTTGAGGGCGATAATCACTTCCCGGACTTTTTCCTGGTTCACCCGCCGCACCAAGGGTTGGACGGTGAGTTGTTCCGGCCCGATGCCGTCCATCGGCGAAATCACGCCCCCGAGAACGTGGTACAATCCCCGATATTCGCGGGTTTTTTCCAAAGCGATCACGTCCCGGGAGTCCGAGACGACGCAAATCGTTTCGCGATCGCGCTGCGGGTGGCGGCAAATCTCGCAAACCGGCTCGGCGGACAGGTGAAAGCACACCCGACACAACCCCACCTGCTTTTTCGCATCCAACAGAGCCCGCGCCAACGCCTGAACTTCCTCGTCGGGGCGCTTGATAATGTGGAGGGCGAGTCGCTGGGCGGTTTTCGGGCCGATACCGGGGAGCCGTTGGAATTGCTCGATCAGACGAGCGAGGGGGCGAGTGTAAACCGTTTGTCGATCTCCAGTTCTGCAATTTTTCAATGGTAGCAGAGAATTGGGGTGTGCTCGGTGGGGTGTGCTCGGTGGGGTGTGCTCGGTGGGGGGAGCGGAGTCGGTATTAGGGAGCAGGGGGAGCGGGGGGAGCGGAGGGAGCGGTGGGTGAGACATCCAGACCGCTTGGGAATCAATTCCCGAGGGCGCAAGCCTTGCGCCCCTACCAGCTCAAATCATCTAAAGATGATTGGGGAG
>NZ_JAYFER010000248.1:0-665 GCF_055795065.1 Lyngbya sp. CCY1209 | reverse complement strand
CTCACCCCCGTTAAGGGGAACAAAGCTGCATACAGGATGAATTGGCAACAGGAGAAACCATGCGATCGCGCCACCATTATCGAAGACATCAAAACCGGGAAGGCTCGGGGCTACGGACTCAGAACAGGAAAAATTAGTGGCGGAATTGTAGCGGTTGATTGTGACGGAGAAGCCGCCCACGAACTGGCTGAGTCGCTGGGGGGATTGCCCGCGACTGTCAGTTTTACAAGTGGAAAAGATGGCCGCGCACAATACCTATACAAAATATCGGACAAATATTGGCACGACATCAAAACCCAAAAGCTGAGAACGGAAAAAACCGGGGCGGACGGCAAAGAGGTGTTGCTGGAATTACGATGGGACGGATGCCAGTCCGTTTTGCCACCGTCAGCTCATCCCGAAACCGGGCAATACTACTGGATTAAATCACCAGAGGAGACAGCGATCGCCGACGCCCCCCGGTGGATAATAGAGAAAATGCGATCCGGCACGGCGCGGACAGAAACTCCACTGCTCAACAGCATCACTTCTGACGACATTCCCCTAACCATCTGCCTTGCGAAAGAAACCCGGAAGTTGATCGAATCAGGGTCGCCAGACGGACAGCGCGGTGACGACGCGATCAAGGTCGCCCAAGACCTTTTGGGGACATACGAACGGCTGCA
>NZ_JAYFER010000247.1:0-248 GCF_055795065.1 Lyngbya sp. CCY1209 | reverse complement strand
GGGTCGCCAGACGGACAGCGCGGTGACGACGCGATCAAGGTCGCCCAAGACCTTTTGGGGACATACGAACGGCTGCAATACATGGGGGAACGGGTGAAAGACCGCCCCGAAGATCTGTTCGAGCAATATTGCGATCGCTGCAACCCGCCACTCGAACCAGGACGGCGCAAGTCAACCTGGACATCGGCTCAACGGCGCAACCCGACCCCGTGTCTGAGTGATGACAAGATAGAGAACTGTATCAAGGC
>NZ_JAYFER010000246.1:0-21472 GCF_055795065.1 Lyngbya sp. CCY1209 | reverse complement strand
ATCCAAATACAAACAACGCCTCTCTGTGTCCTCTGTGCCTCTGTGGTTCCCTCTCCCCTCCTCTCCTCCCTCCAACGCCATTTTAGCCGATTCTGCGATCGCTTGTGCCAACAGCGGTGGCACCGCATTTCCCACCTGATTGAATTGGGAATTTTCCGAACCGCAAAACTCGAACCAGTCGGGAAAACTTTGCAACCTCGCCCCCTCGCGGACGGTGAGACGTCGCCTCCGGCCGTCCGGCAACAACACCCGCAACATATCGCTGGTGGCGCCGGCCAAGTTGCGGCAGGTAACGGTTCGGCAGGGGATGTCGAGGTGAACATCTCTGGGTTTGACGCACTGGGATTTCGCCTCGTAGCGGGCGATATATTCTAGCATATTTTGGGTTAAAAATTTGGGATTTTCCGGGATGGTATGTGCCGTATCCGCGATCGCATCTCCGGCGGTATACGGACGGCCCGCCGTCTCCCCTTTCGGCCACTGCCAAGCCGTCCGATAGGCGACGACAAACAGTCGTTCTCGCTTTTGTGGTACGCCATAATTGACAGCATTCAAAAGTTTGACTTCGACCCGATAATTGAGAATTTCAAGTTCCCCGACAATTTTCTCCAGATATTGCCGATTTTTGTAAAGCATTCCCCGCACGTTTTCAAAGAGTGCGATTTGGGGTTGATATCGTTCGATCGCATCCAGGAAAATCGGAAAGCCGTCGCGGGAGTCTCGCGGCCCCGACTGCAGGCCGCCGACGCTGAAGGGTTGGCAGGGGGGACCGCCGATGATGATATCGGCATGATCGCACAAATTCTGTCCGATTTCCAAGGTCTGACGGTGGCACTCTCCGTGCAGGTTGCGGCGGTAGGTGGCGACGGCATCGGGCAGCATTTCATAGCCGACGGTTTGAAAACCCGCCGCTTCAAATCCCAAGGATAACCCGCCGCATCCCGCGAATAAATCGAGGGCGATCGGCCCATGTGGATGGGGTTTGGGAGGAGTCAATTTTTGCCGTAAATATTCCAAATATTTTACCCGTCTTGACATTGACCGTTATTTTTCATAGAATAGGGGAAAAGAATTATATCATAATCGGCGACACAAATAAACGATCGCCCGTCGAAATCGAACCGCCATCCGCCGGGGGCGATCGCCTCCCCCAACTTAATATTTGTATAAACTCGGCACAATGGTCAATCCCGTAAGTATCAACGCTTTACCAAATTGGCGGCCACCGGCGGGGGGTAATTAACATTACTTCATATCAACTTGTAACGCCCCCGCCACGAAATTCGGAATTGAAAAAAATGATCGGAGCTTCACGAGTTATTCACAAAGCTTCGTTAGACTAAGTGAAATCGATTTAAGAAATGCCTGTTCTTAACCAGTCTTAACCAGTCTTCAGATAGATGCGGAGTTAGAAATCATGGATGCTTGCCCTTGTTGCGGGTCGCCCCTGTTGCGACATATCGAACACAACCGAATTTACTGGTATTGCCAACACTGCCATCAAGAAATGCCCAACCTGTCTTTTCTGATGAGCCTCCAGAAGCACGCGAGCCAGTTTCCGGCGCCCCTCAGTGCGCTTGTGGCCCCGGATAACTCACCGGTTGAAGTCGTTTTTGCCTAACTCGATCGCGGATCGACCGGACTTCAAAGCGATCGTAGTATCTCTCATTTTTGAAATCTCGACAGAATTGGCCGGCGCGGTCGGACTGACACCCACGCGGGCTAGGCCACGGAAAGGCGATTCGAGCTGACGGTTGCCGAAGCGGCGACTCTCCCCCGAGTTGAGAGCCAACTAATCTATTTTAAAATGGATTGATATCATAGTAGATTAGTAAGCACGCGACCGGGCGAGTATGGAGAGGATGACATCAGAACCGAGCTCCAGTTTCGAGCCAGAGATCGAAAAGATTTCAGCACCGGAAATCTTAACACATCTCCCCGCGATCGTCTTAATTCTAGATACTCAGGGCGCGATCGCCTCAGCCAACGACTTTGCCGTTTCATCCCTCGGTTATCCCCGCGACGCTCTGGAGGGAGAATCAATTTTTTCGCTGATTCCGGCCTCAGAACGCTCCATCCTGTCCGCGGCCCTGGACGAAAGCCGGAATTCCCCGATCGCGATCGCCCGCGAACACCACATCCGCCTGGGAAACGGCGAATTGTGTCCCGTCACCGCCAACTTGCGGAACCCGACCCCATCCGCCGAAAATCCCCGGTTGCTGCTGGTTTGGGAACGGCAGACCAGCAGCAACGACGCCCAGATCCGACAAGCCGAACTCGCCCTCCAACAGGGACTCGAACGGGAGCGAATCCTGTCCGCGATCGCCCGCCACATCCGCGAATCCCTCGACCCCGAAGAAATCCTCAACGCCACCGTCGCCGACGTCTGCCAATTCCTCGACACCGACCGCGTCGTCATTTACCGCTTCAACCGGGACGGCAGCGGGGTGGTCATCGTCGAATCCGTCGGCCCGGAGTGGACCCCCATGCTGGGGCGGACCATCTTCGACGGCTGCCTCGTCACCGAAACCTGCATCGAACCCTACGCCCGGGGCCAAATCAGCGCCGTCCCCGATATCCGCGCCGCCGGCTTCGCCCCCTGCTACGTCGAATTACTGAGTCAATTTGAAGTCCGGGGCAACCTCGTCGTCCCCATCCTCCGGGAAAGCCCGACCCCGGACCTCTCGGAAACCGGCGATCGCGTCATCCCCCCGCAACTCTGGGGGCTGTTGGTCGCCCAAAGTTGCGCCGCCCCCCGGGTCTGGGAACCCTTCGAGGTCGAACTCCTGCGACAACTCTCCACCCAGGTGAGCATCGCCCTCAAACAGGGGGACCTGTACCGAAAATTGCAGGTGGAATTGGCCGAACGCCAGCAGACCGAGGGCGCCATCCAGAACCTCGCCCGCCGCCTGCTCACCATCATCGAAACCGTCGGGGAAGGGCTGACCCTCAGCGACGAACGCGGGAATTTCGGGATTTTCAACCGCAAAATGGAAGAAATCACGGGCTACCGGGCCTCGGAAGTCAACCCGCCCGAGGGGTTTATGTCCCGGCTCTATCCCGACCCCGGCGATCGCGACGCGGCCTTGGCCAACCTGGAGCGAGTCCGCCAAACGGGGAAAATTCAAAACGTCGAAACCACCATCCGGGCCCAAGACGGCACCCCCAAAACCCTGCTCGTCTCCACCGCCCTCCTGCCCCACGAAAACGGGATTTGGTTTCTCAGCTCCTACCGGGACATCACCCACCGCAAACAGGCTCAGATCGCCCTGGAGCGGGAGCGGGCCCAGCTCACCGAAGCCCAGGAAATCGCCCACGTCGGCTTTTGGGAGCTGCACTGCGACACCCAAACCTACACCGGCTCCGAGGAAACCTTTCGGATTTGGGGCTTCGATCGCCCCACCGAACCCCTGAGCCTCGAAGATCTCAAAACTCGCATCGACCCCCGCGACCGGCCGGCCTGGGAAGGGCAACTCGGACAGTTGACGGCCCGAGGACAACCCGTCGAATTTGAACACCGACTGCTGCGGCCCGGCGGAGAAATCCGCTACGTTTTGATCCGGGGCAAACCGATCCGGGATGAAACGGGGCGAGTGACCCGCATTTTCGGGACGATCTTGGATATCACCCCCCAAAAATTAGTGGAGATACAGCTTTGGGAGAGCGAAGCGAGACTCAGCACCATCGTCAACAGCACCTCCGACGGACTGCTGATCGTCGTCCGCGACGACTCCGGGGGGGACAACGGCCCCGGGCGGGTGCAATTTGCCAACCCCGCCGCCACCCGACTGTTGAACCGCCCCCTTTCCGAGCTGATCGGCCAGCCCCTGGGAATGGCGGTGGAGGTCGGACAGATCGCCACCCTGGACATTACCCGCCCCGGCGGAGAACGGGGCATCGGAGAAATGAGCGCGGCGGAAACGGAGTGGGATGGACGCCCCGCCTACGTCCTCTCCCTGCGGGACGTGACGGAACAGCGGCGGGCCGAGGAACAGTTGCGGTTTCAGGCCCAGCTTTTGGACAACGTGCGGGAGTCCGTGGTGGCGACGGATCTCGAGGGTCGCGTCCGCTACTGGAGCAAGGGGGCTCAAGCCCTGTACGGATATCGGGCCTCCGAGGCGATCGGGCGGCCGATCGCGGAGCTGGTCGCCAAGTCCCACAGCCGGGAAGCGGAGAGCGATCGCATCCGGCGGGTTTTGGAAACCGGATATTGGCGGGGGCAGTACCGACAGTATCGCCGGGACGGTTCTGGGTTCTGGGCCGACACGGCGATCTCCCTGGTCAAGGACCGGGACGGAAATCCCTCGGGGTTGATCGGCATCGACCGCGACATCACCCAGCGTCACGAAGCGGAAGAGGCCCTGCAACAGGCCCACCAGCGGCTCTCGTTTCACGTCAACAATTCCCCCCTGGCGGTGGTCGAATGGGACCGGGAATTGCGGGTCCGGTACTGGTCAAAACGGGCCGAAGCGGTGTTCGGCTGGCGGAGCGAGGAGGTGGTGGGCCGCCACTGGCGGGACTGGACTTTTGTTTGGGAGGGCGATCTCCCGGTCGTCGAAACGGCGATCGAACAGATGTTCGACATAATGGTTCCGAGCTACTCGATGCAGATTCGCCACTACACCCGCGACGGGTCGGCGATCGCCTGCGAGTGGTACAATTCCGTTTTGAGAAATTCCGCCGGGGAATTGGTGTCGATCCTGTCCCTGGTGCTCGACGTGAGCGATCGCCACCAAGCCGAAGTCGCCCTGCGAGAAAGTGAAAAGCGGTTCCGAAGTTTGGTTTCCAATTTACCCGGCGCCATTTATCGTTGCCTGCCGGACGCGCCCTGGAAGGCGGTTTACGTCAGCGACGAAATTGAAGCGATCGCCGGGTATGAAGCCGACCAGTTCTTCGCCCCCGAACCCGTCACGTTGGGGGATATCACCCACCCCGAAGACCTGGACATCATCCGGCCTCTGGTCGAAATTGCCCTCGCCCGCCGCCAGCCCTACATTTTTGAATACCGCCTGGTCGCTGCCGATGGGAGCATCCGCTGGGTCTACGAAAAAGGGCAGGGATTTTGGGACGAGAACGACAATTTGCTGTATTTGGACGGGGCGATTTTCGACATCAGCGATCGCAAGCGGGCGGAGTTGGAATTGGAGCGACTTCACTCTCAGATGATCGCCATTCTCAACACGGCGGGGGAGGGAATTTGCGGGTTGGATTTGGAAGATCGCATCGCCTTCACGAACCCGGCGGCGGCGCAAATGTTGGGGTACGAAATTTCCGAATTGACCGGAAAATTCCTGGGGGAGATCGTCTGCACCTCCGGGGGCGATCGCGATCCGCTTTTGACCCGAAATCCGTTAGTTTGCGAACCCCTGGAGTCGGGGGAAATTGCCCGCCAAAGCGATTTTCGCCGCCGGGATGGCTCTCAATTTCCGGTGGATTACGTCTACACCCCCGTCCACCAAAAACGGGTGAATTTGGGGGCAGTTCTCACCTTCAAAGATATCACCGAACGCAGGGCGGTGGAACAGATGAAAAATGAATTTCTATCCGTCGTCAGCCACGAGTTGAGGACCCCCCTCACCTCCATGCGGGCCTCCCTGGGATTGATGGCGTCGGGGAGACTCGGCGAACTCTCCTCCCAACTCTGGGAAATGCTCAAAATTGCCATCCGAAATACCGACCGCCTCGGCCGCCTGATCGACGATTTGTTGGACGTTCAACGGTTGGAATCCGGCCGGGTGGAATATGAGTTCAAATCCCATTCGCTGCCGGCTTTATTCACCCAGGCGGTGAAGACGATGCAGACGATAGCCCAGGAAGCCCGGGTGGAATTGGAAATCGCCCCGATGCCGGCATCGCCCCGACCCCTGCGGGTGTGGGCCGACGGCGATCGCATCCTGCAAGTGCTCACCAATCTCCTCAGCAACGCCATCAAATTTTCCCCACCCCAAAGCCGGATCACCCTGCTGGCGGAAGTTCTGCCCGAGGAGGAGAAGGTTTCGATCCGGGTCCGCGATCGCGGCCGCGGCATCCCCCCCCACCTCCTCGAACACATCTTTGAACCCTTCCGCCAGGTGGACGCCTCCGACTCCCGCCAGAAGGGGGGCACGGGTTTAGGACTCACCATCTGCCGCCAAATTATCAACCAACACGGTGGTCACATTTGGGCGGAAAATCTCCCCAGCGGCGGCTGTCAGATGTCGTTTACATTGGCGATCGCCCGGGATTGAAGGGAAAATGAAAAATGAAAAATTCCCGACTCCCGACTCCCGACTCCCGACTCCCTCTTTAATTCTCAGTATCCTCCGTGTCTCGGCGGTTTTTTCTCCCTCTCCCCGAACCCATAACAATCCCGTACCAAGTATAACGGCCGCCGCTTCACCTCCGCATAAATTCTTCCCAAATATTCCCCGATTACCCCCAAACTGATCAACTGAACTCCCCCCAAAAATAGGATCGCCACCATCAACGAGGCATAGCCGGGAACGTCGATGCCGAAAATCAACGTCCTGAGCACCAAAAAAGCCGCGTAAATCAACGCGAAAAACGAGATCACCAATCCCATGTAACTCCACACTTTCAAGGGCAGGGCGCTGAAAGATGTGATCCCCTCGATCGCGAAATTCCACAGTTTCCAATAATTCCATTTTGTCTGTCCTTGATGGCGGGGCGATCGGTCGTATTCGATCGCCGTCTGTCGGAATCCCACCCAGGCGAATAACCCCTTCATAAATCGGTGGGTTTCCGGGAGTTCTTTCAACGCCTCCACCACCCGCCGATCCATCAGCCGAAAGTCTCCGGTATCCCGGGGAATGTCAACCGGCGTCAATTTTTGCATGACCCGATAAAAGGCGATCGCCGTCATTTTTTTGACCCGCGTTTCCCCCGATCGCGATCGCCTCTTTGCATAAACAACGTCGTACCCCTCCCGCCACTTCTCGACCATTTCTCCGATCAATTCCGGCGGATCTTGCAGGTCGGCATCGATGGGAATTACCGCCCGCCCCGCCGCGTAATCCAACCCCGCCGTCAGGGCGATTTCTTTGCCAAAATTTCTGGACAAATTGACCACTTTTATGTTATCATTAAAATGGCAAAAATCGACCAAGTGCTTGAGGGTATGGTCCCGGCTGCCATCATTTACGCAGACAATTTCGTAGGTCATCCCCAGGCGATCGAGAACCGAGATCAGCCGCCCCAACAAATCATCGATATTGTCTTCTTCGTTATAGCAGGGAACGACAATCGAAAGGTCAACGATTTCGCACCCGCCGGCAGTTTCCACCATCTAAAAATTTCCCGTTCAGAATCGCGTAGCACAAGCTTCTAGCTTGTTACAGGCAGGATGCCTGTGCTACTAAAGATGAGACTTATCCTACAATATCAGTATCCCCGAATTTGCGAGCATCCGGCTATGAAACGCATCGTTCTGATCGCAGGATTTGAGTCCTTCAACGCTGACCTCTACCGCCAAGCCGCCGAGGTGGCGAAACGCCACTGTCCGGAGCTCGATATCCGCGTATTCAGCGATCGCGCCCTGACCGAGGACCCCGGGGCCGTCGAAGCCGCCCTAGACGACGCCGATGTCTTCTTCGCCAGCCTCATTTTCGACTACGACCAAGTTTTGTGGCTAAAAGAACGAGTCCGGGGGATTCCCGTCCGCCTCGTCTTCGAGTCCGCTTTGGAATTGATGGCCCTCACCCAAATCGGGGCCTTCAAAATCGGCGACAAACCCAAAGGGATGCCGAAACCTGTCAAATTTATTCTCAGCAAATTCTCCAGCGGCCGGGAAGAGGATAAACTCGCCGGGTATATCAGCTTTTTAAAAACGGGCCCGAAATTGTTGAAATTCGTCCCGGTTCAAAAAGTTCAAGATCTCCGTAACTGGCTGATTATTTACGGTTATTGGAACGCTGGGGGATCGGATAATGTGGCGGCGATGTTTTGGACGATCGCTCAAAAATATCTCGACCTCGGCGTTGGGGAGATTCCGCCTCCGCTGGAAACGCCGAATATGGGATTGCTTCACCCGGATTTTGAGGGGTATTTTGTTTCGCCTCGGGAGTATTTGGATTGGTATCGGGAACGGTTGGGGGAATTGAACCACAGAGACACAGAGGGACACAGAGAGGGCGATCGGCCGGTGGTGGGGATTCTTTTGTATCGGAAGCACGTTATTACTAAGCAGCCTTATATTCCCCAATTGATTCGGCAGTTTGAAGGGGCGGGGTTGATTCCGTTGCCGATTTTTATTAATGGTGTGGAAGGTCATGTCGCGGTTCGGGATTGGATGACGACGGGTTATGAAATGGAACGTCGTCAAAAGGGGATGATTGAGACGCCTTCTCTGTCGGAAGATGCGGTGGAGGTGGATGCGATCGCTTCCACGATCGGGTTTCCTTTGGTGGGGGGGCCGGCGGGGTCGATGGAGGCCGGACGGCAGGTGGAAATTGCCAAAAAAATTCTCACTGCAAAAAATATCCCTTATTTGATTGCTGCACCGCTGTTGATTCAGGATATTTATTCCTGGACTCGTCAGGGTATTGGAGGGCTGCAAAGTGTGGTGCTTTACGCCCTCCCGGAATTGGACGGGGCGATCGATACCGTGCCTTTGGGGGGTTTGGTGGGGGAGGATATTTATCTGATTCCGGAACGGGTGAAACGGCTGACGGGGCGGATCGAAAGTTGGATAAAATTGCGGCGGACTGCGAAGCGCGATCGCAAAATTGCCGTCATTCTCTACGGTTTCCCTCCGGGTTATGGGGCGACGGGGACGGCGGCACTGTTGAACGTTCCTCGCAGTTTGTTGAAGTTCCTCCAGGCTTTGAAAGCGGAGGGTTACAGCGTGGGTGAACTGCCGGAGACGGGGGAAGAATTGATCGCCCGAGTTAAACAGGCGGACGAGAGTATTAGTCTCAATGATAATTATACCAAAGTCGATGTCAAAAGTTTAGAAAAATGGTTGGGATATCTCCTCACCAGCCGGATTGAGAAACAGTGGAAAAATTTGACCGAAACGGGGATTAAAACTTTGGGAGAAAAATTTGCGATCGGTGGCGTGGAACTGGGGAATATTTGGATCGGCGTGCAGCCGCCGCTGGGAGTTTCCGGGGACCCGATGCGGTTGATGTTCGAGCGGGATCTGACGCCCCATCCCCAGTACGCCGCCTTTTACAAGTGGCTGCAAAATGATTTCCAAGCCGATGCGATCGTCCATTTCGGGATGCACGGGACGGTTGAATGGTTGCCCGGTTCTCCCCTGGGAAATACGGGCTATTCTTGGTCGGATATTTTGTTGGGAAATCTCCCGAATCTGTATATCTACGCCGCCAACAACCCCTCGGAGTCGATTCTGGCGAAACGGCGGGGGTATGGGGTGTTAATTTCCCACAACGTCCCCCCCTACAGCCGCGCTGGGTTGTATAAGGAGTTGGTGAATTTGCGGGATTTGATCGCAGAGTATCGGGAAGATCCGCAAAAGAATTCCACATTGCAAGAGTCTATTTCTCAAAAAATTATCGATTTGGGATTGGAGGCAGATTGTCCGTTTAAAGAAGGCAAAAAGTTGGGGATGGGGTTCGATCGCGAAACCGCCCGGATGTTCAGCGTCGAAGTCCTGCACCGCTACTTTATCGAAATTTACGATTACCTGCAAGTTTTGGAACAGCGGCTCTTTTCTTCCGGGTTGCACACTTTGGGAGAACCGCCGGACGGGGAACAGATGGAATCCTATTTGACGGCATATTTTGGAGACAATAACGGCAGTCCCGAACATCAAGAAGAGGCGGAAAAAATCCGAGAATTACTGAATCAAAATACCGAAGAATTGTCGAACCTGTTGCGGGGGTTGAACGGGGAATATATCCCCCCTGCACCGGGCGGGGACTTGCTGCGGGACGGGCCGGGTGTATTGCCGACGGGGCGAAATATTCACGCCCTCGATCCCTACCGGATGCCCTCCCCGGCAGCCTACGAACGGGGGCGGGAAATCGGCAAAAAAATTATCGAACAAAATTTAAAAGAAAATGGCACTTATCCGGAAACCGTGGCGGTGATGTTGTGGGGGTTGGACGCGATTAAAACTCGGGGTGAATCCTTGGGGATTTTGTTAGAATTGGTGGGGGCGGAACCCGTTAAAGAAGGGACGGGGCGGATCGTCCGCTACGGGTTGAAACCGTTGGAAGATGTCGGACATCCCCGCATCGATGTATTGGGAAATTTGTCGGGAATTTTCCGGGATAGTTTCGTGAATATTATCGAATTGTTGGATGATTTATTTGTGAGGGCGGCGGAAGCGGAGGAACCGGAAGACCAAAACTACATCCGCAAACACGCCCAGGAATTGCGATCGCGCGGCATTGACAACCCCACGGCCCGGTTATTTTCCAACCCGGCGGGGGATTTCGGATCGATGGTCAACGATCGCGTCGTGGACGGAAATTGGGACACCGGGGAAGAGTTGGCGGACACCTGGACGAGTCGAAATCGTTTCAGTTACGGACGCCGCGATCGCTCTGCGACTAGACCGGAGGTGATGGAACAATTATTGCAGACCACCGATCGCATTGTCCAGGAAATCGACTCGGTGGAATACGGCCTCACCGACATCCAGGAATATTACGCCAACACCGGAGGACTCAAAAAGGCGGCGGAATTGCGGCGGGGCCGGACCGTCGGCGCCGATTTCGTGGAAAGTTTCTCCAAAGATACCACCCCCCGCAAACTCGAAGACCTGCTGCGGATGGAATATCGGACGAAATTGCTCAATCCCAAGTGGGCCGGGGCGATGGCGGACCAGGGAAGCGGCGGCGCCTACGAGATTTCCCAGCGGATGACGGCGTTGATGGGTTGGGGGGGGACTGCCGATTTTCGCGACGGTTGGGTTTACGATCAGGCCTGCGAAACCTACGCTTTAGATGAGACAATGGCGGAACGGCTGCGGCGGGCGAACCCGGAAGCGTTTCGGAATATCGTCGGCCGGATGCTGGAGGCCCACGGCCGGGGGTTTTGGGAACCGGAGGAGGAGAAATTGCAGAAGTTGCGACAGTTGTATAATCTGACGGAAGATGAGATCGAGGGAATCCAATGACAATTAAAAATTAATAATTAACAATTAACAATTTTCGATTGTTTCTCTTGCCTCTTGCCTCTTGCCTCTTGCCTCTTGCCTCTAATAACAATGTCAGACATAGCGAACCAACGATTTAAACAGGGTGTTTCTCAGTTTCAGAAAGGGGAGATTGACGCGGCGCTGGGGTCGTGGCAGGAAGCCTTGGAAATGTATCGGGAAATGGGCGATCGCAAACGGGAAGGGGCGACGTTGGGGAATTTGGGGGTGGCTTACGCGGCGCTTTCGGAGGATGAGCGGGCGATCGCCTGTTATCAACAACATCTGGACATCGCCAGGGAGATCGGCGACCCGAAAGGGCAGCTCAACGCCTTGACAAATTTGGGTAATTTTTATTACAATAAGGGTCAATATTTTGATGCCATTCGATATCGAAAAGACTGCCTGACCGTCGCCCGGGAATTGCAAGATCGCTGGGCGGAGGAGTACGCTTTGGGCAGTTTGGGAATCGCCCACGACGCGGCCGACGAGCTCCCCGAGGCGATCGACTGCTACCGGGGACAATTGGCGATCGCGACAGAAGTAGGCGATCGCACCCATCAGATCGAGGCCCTCGACCGCCTGCGAGTCGCCTACGAATATCTGCAGGATGGCGAACAGGTGGCCGACTGCCGGGAACAACAGTGGGCGATCGCCCGCCAGTGGCTTCAGGAGGCGGGTCACGCCGAATTGATGACAATTGTCAAAAATGTCGGTTTAGACCCCTTGGAAGACCTGGCGGGGCAAGATCTGAGCGGATTTGACTTCCGGGATGCCGACCTGGTGGGGGCCAACTTTGCCGGGGCGGTCTTGCGGGAAGCGGATTTCACCCTCGCCGACCTCAGCCGCGCCAACTTCCAAAACGCCGACCTCAGTGGCGCCATTCTTTGCAACGCTAACCTGCGGGATGCCAATTTGCGGGGGGCGAACCTGCGCCGCGCCGACCTGCGAACCAAACTCCCCCGCGCCGACCTCACGGAAGCGGACCTGACGGAAGCCGACCTGACGAGCGCCTATTTACCCGCCGCCAACCTGCGGGGGGCGAACCTGCGGGGGGCGAACCTCAATTATGCCGACCTCAGCGGGGCGGACTTCAGCGGGGCGACCCTGAAAGAAGCCGATTTCAGCCGTTCCGAGTTGCAGGATGCGATCGTCGCCAACGTCGATTTCACGGGGGCGATCGGCATTTCCCGCCGGGTCAAACCAGATTTGATACAAAAGGGCGCAATTTTTGAGGAAAATGATAAATAGGGAAAAGGGATGGGAGTCGGGAACCGGAAGCCGGGAAGAATCTAAAATCTCAAATCAGGGCGCAAGCCTTGCGCCCCTACAATCCCCACACCCCACACCCCACACCCCACACCCCTCCATTGATAATATCGATTGAATCATATGACTGGTTTTGAAGCACTTTGGCCGCAAAATATCAGCCCCAACCGACTCGCGATTTTGGAGCGGAAACTGTTGCTGTGGCTGCGATCGCAAGATTTACAAACGGAAACTCCCTCGGTTGGGGGACCCTATCAAAGCGTCGAAGAACTGCAAGCCCTGACCCAAAAAGCCGCCGCCGAGGGTTGCAATTTTTCCGAACTGCAAGGGACGGTCCGGGCGGTTGTCGATGCCAACACCGACAATTTTTTGGAGTTGGCGGAACTGGCGGGGTTGAATCCCGCCTCCGACTTCGCCGGTGCCCGACTGTTGGGAACCCACCTGAGCAACTCGGATTTCAGCGGCGCGAACCTGCGAAAAGCCTACCTGCGGGGCGTGGATTTGAGCGACGCGGACCTCAGCGGCGCCGACTTGCGGGAGGCGAACCTGAGCGGGGCGGATTTGAGCGGGGCGCTGTTGAGCGACGCCAATTTGGGCGGCGCGAATTTGCACCGGGCGAGTCTGGCTTTGGCGAACTTGAGCGGGGCGGATTTGAGCCGCGTCAATTTGAGCGAGGCGAATCTGAGCAATTGCAATCTCAGCGACGCGGACCTCAGCGGCGCGAGCCTCAAAAATGCCGATTTGCACCAGGCGGGTTTGGCCCTCACGAACTTGGCGGGGGCGGATTTGACCGGGGCAGTTGTCAAACAGGCTCGACTCTGGCACGACGCCGGATTGTCCGAGGAAGTCAAGCAAGATTTGATCCGCCGGGGTGCCATTTTTGAGCCTTAAATCGTTGATAATAATGGCGCTTTTCTACCCATCCGACGGTCGAGGAGCTACCATTATTCCCCTTAAAAAGGGGGACTTCAGTGATACGATGGTGATCAAATATTGAAATTCTAATTCTGATGACTTCAAATTCTGCCAATACAGGAGCCGATGCCGTCGATGCCGCGATCGCCCAAGGACGCGATTTGGACGGGAGTCCGATTCCGCCCGAAAAGCTGGAACTCTACAACAATGTGATGGGGTTAGAAGCCCAGCGCCAGCGTAGCGGGGTGAGCAATACGATGCGATCGCGTATCGTCCGCATCGGGGCGAAGCACATCCCCCAGAACGAACTCAACCGGATGTTGGAAGCGGCGGGTTTTGCCCCCCTCAAGGACAAAGAAATCGCGTTCTATTATCAAAAATGACGATTTGAAATCGGGTCCAATCATTCCGCCTCCCCATTCCGAATGGGGTTCTGAGACTTGATTGTTAAATGGCCATCAATTCGTCGGCCGGTGGCGCGGTGGTTTTCGAGTGCTTTCCCCCCGACTCCCCCACGGACCGCTACGGGCGATCGCTGGGGTCGGGGGGCGAGATATTTTGTTTGGTCGCTTCGTAGTAGATATCGTCGTCTTCCGTGGGAAATTCCGGGATGAGCCGCCCGGGGAGGATGCGCGTTTTGTACTCGTCAACGACGAACGCGAACGGTCGCAAAGCGTCCCCTTCGATAAATTCTTGCAGCCGATTTAATACCTCCCGCAAGCCGCGGACATCTTCCGAGATGAGAATCGGATCGACGCCGGAGGGGGTAAATATTCGGAGTCCGTGCACCATTTTCTTGGCGGCATCGCCGACCTCGAAAAATGGGAAAGCAACGGACATCGAAAAGAGAATCAATCCCAGAATCACGGAATACCACCGCCTCAAGAACAGCATCAGGGTGCTCAACAGCAAGAGGGCGAAGGCGATCAAATACTTCGTCAAAGTGGGCTTGTCCGATTCGCGGTGGGACCGGGAAAGGTTGACGGTAACGACGCCGAAACCGAAGATGTCCGAGGTTTTGTACAAATATTCGCCGATGCGGACGGTCTTTCGAGTGACGGTCACTTTGTGGGAGCCGGTGAGGTAAAGAGGGCGTTTGCTTGCTTGTGAGTTCATCGCAGTCAGCCTCAGCGGTACAGGACAGGTCGATTGTACCCCCGACTCCCCCGACCGGAGCACTTGGCCGGTCGGCGTCCCTAGCGCCAGTTGCGATTTTCCAAATCTCGAAGCTGGCGTTCCAACCGGTCCAGGCGTCCCCGCAACTCGTCGAGTTCCGCCTGCCGGGGCACCCCCATATCCTGCATCATGTTCCGCACCTGCCGCTGCATCAACTCTTCGAGACTTTGCTGGTCCATTTTGAGCCGCTCCATCATGTCGTCGATAAAGCGCTTGCCATCTTCGGGATTGATGGTTCCTTCCCGCACCCATTGATCGGTCACTTCCTGCAATTTCTCGGCCACCAGGGAGGTGGTGCCGATGCCGAGCATCAGAAGCTGTTTGAGTAAATTTTGGTCATCCATAGGTTTTTGAGTATTTGGCTAAACTTGAGATCGCAGCCCTGCGGCACTACTATTTTCGCGCCGATCGGGTTCAACTCGAACTTAACATCCGGATTCAATTCTCACGCCATGTCAGAATGTCCCCGCTGTCATCAATCTGTCGATCCCCGGGCGATCGCTTGTCCCTACTGCAAATATGAGCTCAAAGCGTTCGGCCATCCCGGCATCCCGTTACATCGTGCCACGGGTGAGGAATTTCTCTGTTCCACCTGTTTGTATCACGAGGATGATACTTGCAATTATCCGAAGCGCCCCCACGCCCGGGAATGTACCCTCTACCACGATCGCACTGAACCCATTCTCCCTCCCCCGGCACCAGCCATCCAGGAGGGATTTCCGCACTCCTTGAGTCGCTCGATCCGCCAGAACCCGGTCGGGTTGGCTTTGGTGATTCTCATTATTGTCAGCGTTTTGTTGGCGCTCTGATATCGAGTCCGCCGCGATCGTTTTTCTCAACACTATTTAGACGGCGATCGATAATGTGATCAAAGCGATCGCGGAAATCGTGGGGGGGAACGTCCACCATCGCCGATCGCGGTATCGCGATCGCTTCTTAAAAAAGGGAACTTTGAGTTCAATTGACCGCGCCGAGAACTTTGAAAGTAGAAATTTGATAATCTGACAATCCTTTGACGTCCGTAATTTTCAAGCCTTCACAGAGGCGATCGCTTAACGTTTTCAAACAGCGATCCGTTCCCACATCCCAAACTTTGATACTGCGATCGCTGCTGCCGCTGATCAGGGTGCGATCGTCGGGACTCCAGGCGACGGAAAAGACCGGGTTGGTATGTCCGGATAAAATGCGGATGCACTCCCCCGTTTGAATATCCCAGATTCGGACGGTATGATCGGCACTTCCACTCGCCAGCAGGTTTCCGGCGTGGTTGAAATGGACTGAATTGACCGAATCTCCGTGTCCCTCAAAAACGTCAACCCGCGTCCCACTCTGGAGATTATAAATTTTCACTTTTCCCAGAGAATCACCCAAAGCCAAATGAATTTTATCACGGTTCAGAGACATGGAAGATGTATAGTATTTAGATTCTAGCTGGGCAATTTCAACGCGGTCGCCCGAGGTCAGATCGATGATAAAAATACCTTGATCTGCCCGGCCAATTCCCACGAGTCGATTCGATAAATTGGTGGCGACGAATTTGAGGCGAAAATAAGGTGAATATTGAATCGTTTGCAAACAGTTTCCGGAGGCTAAATCCCAGACTTTTACCGTACCATCTTTACTCCCGCTAACCAGTCGATCTTCGGATTCCACAAAATCTACCCGGTCAACGTAATCATTGTGGCCCGATAGGGTGGTCAGACAGTTGCCCGTTTGGAAATCCCAGATTTTGATCCTCTGATCTTCACTGCCGGTTGCCAACTTGTTTCCGGAGGGACTAAAAACCAGCGAACCGATGCTGTGAGTATGTTCGTTTAAAATCTGAATGCATCGGTCAGTTTTCAGATCCCAAAATTTGACGATTCCATCATCCGTCCCGCTGGCAATTATCGTCCCATTTGGATGAAAGTTGACATGGGTAATCCAATCGCTGACGCCTTGCAAATCAATCAAACACTGTTCGGTTGCAATATCCCATAACTTGATCGTCTGGTCGCTTCCTCCACTTGCCAAGGTCGTGCCATTTTTGCCAAAGGATAGGGAAGTCACCAATCGAGTGTGTCCGGATAATCTTTTGAAGAATTGACCCGTTTTAATATCCAACAACTTAATGATTCCGCCATCCGTCCCCATCGCGATCGCATCTCCTTGGGGCGACAGTGCGATCGCGCACCTCCAACCCATATCCGGTTGGAATATCGTTTGAATACATTCCCCCGTTTCGACCTGCCAAAATTGGATCGTTCCGTCTCGACTTCCACTGACAATCAATCGGTCGTCAGGAGTAAACATGACATAACGAATCTGATCGTCATGTCCTTCTAAATTTTGGATACATTTCCCGGTTTTGACATCCCAAATTTTGACAGTTTTTTCATGTCTTCCACCACTGCCACTCACGAGTAGTTGTCCGGAATGGGAAAAATTAATCGACCAAATTCCCGATTCATGTCCTTGCCAGCTTCTCCAACATTCTCCCGTTTCAATATCCCAAAATTTGATCCGACAATCGAAACCGGCACTCGCCAAAATTTTTCCGGAAGGACTAAATGAAACCGAATGCAAACCGTCGAGATGACCCCGCAACGTTTGCCGACATTCACCCGTTTTAATGTCCCAAATTTTCACCGTGCGATCCGCACTTCCACTGGCTAAATATTTGCCGTCCGGACTGAACGCAACCGAATAAATGCGGTTCGTGTGACCTTGAAGATTTAACACTTCTTTGCCGGTGGCGGTATCCCACAAATGCACGATACAATCGCTGTCCCCCGTCGCCAAAAGTTTGTTATCCGGACTGAAAACGACTGACCAAACAAACCCCAAAACTTTCGTAAAAATGCACTCCTCCAAAGTCGCCCCCGTGAAATCGACCGATCGCAAACTGGCTTTGGTGAAATCTCCCCCTAAAATCATCGCAAAACTCAAATCTTGATATTCCAATACAAACGGATCGAGTTTCACCAGTAACGTCACCGCATTTCCCCCCGCAAATCCCGCCACATCTCTGGATTTATTCTTCGTCCATTTGATAATATCCAAGAGTTTATTTTTGGTATTTTGACCGGTTTCTATCATCGGCAAAATCAGATCGATGACCGCTTTGGTGAGGGGTGCTTTTCCAAAAATATCGTACCAGTCGTTATTCTGATTGAATCGAGACAGATCGCCAATTTCGGCAAAATCGGGGGCTAAAATATTCAATTCTGCCGCTAATTTATAGGCTACAAAAAATTCCAACAGCGAACGGTGGGCCGGATAATAGTCGCCAAACTCATTGCGAATTAGCATGGTTTGTCCCATCATGTCGTAGTGCCAATGGTCGAGATCCTTCTGTTCTTGGACGGCTTCCCCGAAACAGCGACGGATGCGATCTGGGAATTCCCGATAGTTCAAACTCATGCGATCGCTCGACAGCATTTCCCAGGACAATTCGCACAAAAAATACAGCTTATCTGCCATCGATGTAAACGTCCGTTCCGTCTTGATATCCCGCTCCATTTTGCGACCGATCGCGTAGAAATAAATCCGCGAAATATCAATCGGTTTTCCCGCTTCGATATCCGGCAACGCCTCCACAATCAATTCCACCATCACCGGACGGCGTGCCAAATCCAACAATTGCTGATTTTCCATCACCTGCTTGACCGTTTCCGGCTGGGCGTGGTAGGATAAAACTTGTCGGATCTGTTCGTTGCCAAATTTTTCCAGTTCCAGCACTTCAAATTGGGGCGGTTCTCCCGTCAGGTTGGCAACCGACGCTTGCAATTCTGCATTCAACAGCCGCCGCCCTTCTTTCGCCTCCGGGAAATGCTCCGTCCGGCACGTTAAAATCACCTTCGCCCCCGGCACGACCGCCTTCGCCAGCTCCCAAAAATTGTTGATCATTTGTTGGCGATCGACCCGCGCCGCCATCTCGTCGAAGCCGTCAAAAATTAGCAGCAGTTTCCCCATCCGGTTCAACTGTTCAAAGGCGGAATATCCGGGGATGGGTATCTCGTGTTTGCGAAAGAAAAATTCCGAAAATAATGATTCGACGCTGACCGCTTTGGCGTAGTCCCGCAGGGGGATTACCAAAGGCAATCGGGGGCGATCGATGCCCCGTTCTCGGGCTTCTTGATAGCGCTGCAACGCCCGCCAAGCGTAATGAAAGGCGAACCAGGTTTTACCCGTCCCAAACTCGCCCAAAATCGAAATATGTTTTTTGGCGGGGTCGTGCAACCACAGGTCGATATAACCGTCGATCCAACCGTCCCGTTCGTCGTAACGACTCACGCCGATGCGCTGGCCCGTCGTCGGGTCAAATTCCTCTTTCGTGCAGGCGAGGGGGACATATTTGCGATCGATTTCTCGCTGTTGAATTTCCTGTTGCAGCCAAATTAAATAGCGGCTGAAATCGGCATCCTGATCTAACAATTCGTCGAATGTATAGCAGCCCAAATTTTGATTTTCCGGCTTCGCCACCTCATCCCGGGCGACTCGGGCGATGCGTCGGGTCGTCACCAACCACCCCTCGTCCGCCTGTTGTTGCCGGACGGAATCTCGCAGCGCCCGCACGTCCAAAAGCCCCACTTCTCCCGCCACGCCCCGGACTAAAATGCGGATATATCGACTGCGCCAAACGGGGACATTAATTAACCATTCAAAATAGCTGGGTTGCCAAATTTCGTGGGTTTCAAATCGATAGCCCAGGGTGTCGAACCACCGCCGCAATTGTTCCGCCAACTCCGCCGCACGACAGGGAGAATTTCGGGTTTCCGGCGGGGTGGGTTCGGTTGTGGGTTCGGTTTCCGATACCGGAATAACGGATATAATTTCGGGGGGCGGCGGAGACGGTTCCCCGCGCCGCCGTTCCCAGCGGGCTTCGGCCTGTTTTAGGTTTTGGTCGATGTTGACTTTTGACCACAGGGTGAGGGTAAAATACCACTGGTCGGAACCGCGCTGGTTGACGCGATGATCTTCGAGGATATTGAGGAAATCCTGCCAGCGTTTGAGGGCTTCGCGAATTTGGGTTTTGGTGAGGGTTTTGCCGGTGAATTGGGTCAAACTGACGAGCGATCGCAATTTGGCTTTGACAATCAATTTTGGCTGCAGGGGTTCTGCATCTTCCCAGCGACAGTTGAGTTGGGAAATCTGGCAATCTTCCAATTCGTCGTTGGTGTAGCGGAGTAAATCGGCTAACAACTGCAGGCAACGGGTTTTGACGGCGGGGCCGTAGGTGGGTTTCGGCATGGCGGATGACTCGAACTCGCAGAAAAAAAGTTTGGGGTATCCCTTGGGGGATGTCGCACCCCAAACTCAGTTTACTCCCTAATTTTCGGGAGGTGTAGGGGGGTTGGGGGGTGGGTTTGCATTGGGGTTATCCCCCCAAATTATTCTGGAGTCAAGCCAGAAGAGGAGAGAAGCGATGCACGTCTACCAAACCGAAGATCCCCGCCTGATGAATGTCAAGGAAACCTTGGAATGTCCCAAGTGCGGCAAACGGTGTCTGGTCGAAAAAGCCAGCAATCACTATCATTGTCTGTGGTGCCACTTCGATCGCAATCTTAACGACACGGAAGACGGAAACGCGATCGCATTCGTTATCGGCATCTTGTTAATTATGGTGCTGATGTTCGTGGTGACATCCGCCAATAACCGCAGCCGCGATCGCTCTTTTATCCCCGATTCTGGCACCGTTGAGGTTGCCATCGGAAATCGGGTGGCTTCTCTCCGGTGAGGGGAGAGTTTCAGATGAGTGGGAGGAAAAAACTGTTTTTTTCCTTTGCGAAATCTAGAATTTGGTTTCGTAATGTTGGACGGTGGCTTTGAGGCGATCGCCGTATTTGTATAGCCATGTGAAACGATTCGTGAAAAATTGTCAGCTCAGAGCCCCCAGTATTGGGGGTTTGGGGGCCGGACAATTTACAAATGGTTTCCGATCGCTATAGATATCGTGAATGTTTTCGATGTCGAATTTTTCCGATTGGCGATCGCCATCACTGTGGTCGAACCGTTCAATAACTTGATAAGTTCTCGGGTGTATTTCCGTTCGCCAGCCGCAGATCGTACTATAATATTAATGAACCGCACTTTTTTTGCGATCGCTGCCCCCAACTGACATGACTCAAGCATTAACACAAATCACTACATTTGATGACTTTGTTGCTCAGTATCCCAACACTGGGGAACGCTATGAGCTACATGATGGAACTGTTCTTAAAATGCCAAAACCCAGAGGCGAACACTCAACGGTAACAGGATTTCTGATGGAAGAATTAATCCTTACCATTATTCAAATGGGTAAACGAGGTCTATGGATGATTCCCAGAGAATCGATTGTCAGATCGAGTGACGGGCGATCGGGATATGAGCCTGATATAATTGTTATCGATCAAGAGGCGATTGCGACCGAACCCCGTTGGGCTAGTGAGTCTATCATTACCCAAGCCCAATCCGTTAAGCTCATTGTCGAAGTGGTCAGCACTAACTGGCGTGATGACTATTTTAAAAAACGAGCAGACTATGAAGAACTGGGAATTGCTGAGTATTGGATTGTAGATTATGCGGCATTAGGTGGACGAAATTTTTTGGGCAATCCTAAAGAACCAAGAATCTCTATTTATCAACTGATTGAGGGTGAGTATCAAATTCAGCAGTTCAGCGGCGATGATCGGATTGTCTCACCCACATTTTCAGGCTTGAAGTTGACGGCAAACCAAATTTTTAAAGTCGGTCAGTTATAGTGAGTCAATAAGTAGGTTGGGTATCCGAACGAAACCCAACATCGAGATATTGGTGTTGGGTTTCACTGCTAAATTAGGGTGTGGGGTGTGGGGTGTGGGGTGTAGTGGACCGTTTGATTTAAGTTGTCCCACCAACCACCCATCCGCTACATCCGCTTCAACATCCGCACCCCAGCAGTTGGGTTTCACTGCGTTCAACCCAACCTACTGGGCTGTTTCATCTTAAATGAGGGGATCGGATCTGAATCCACAGGCAAGATGCCCGATGCTCCGTTTTGAATAT
>NZ_JAYFER010000245.1:0-21763 GCF_055795065.1 Lyngbya sp. CCY1209 | reverse complement strand
GCCAGTTAAGGCTTAAGCTGGTCAGCTACCTGAAGGGGAGGGCACGAAGCCCCCGTGCTTCAGCCGGGGGTGCTGACCTTTCGGGTTGCAACTCAACTTTTGCATCTGGACTGGATTGACTACTCCCCGCGCTGAAGCGACGGGGATTCCCCGGAGGGATTTCAGAACTTCCGACTTGTCGGACTCATAGGCGAAGTCAAATACGCCTCTATGGGTTGCCCAAAGGCTTCCCTTTACTTGTTTCTGATCGCCTTTTGCCTCTCGCCGATGAAACCACTTTGCTACCGACATTTCTGCGTGATGCAAGTCTGCCCTCACGGGATGTTAAGCCCCTTCCATTCGGGTCACAGAGAAGGTAATTGCAATTATATCATTGCGGCTAAAGCCGCACGAGTCGCGTTTCCGCCCCGGATTAAAATCGCGGGGCTACCACGCTCCCGGACTCTTTCGTGTTTTGCCAGTTGCATCCCGATTGCTTCTGATTGAGAGCAGAGAATTTGACAGATTGGCAAATTTGTGATAGCAAGTCTTGATTTGTAATTTTTGAGTCAAGGAACGGTTGTAGCGTCTTGAGCAGAACGCTGCAACCGCTGCAGGATGAGAGGTTTAAGGAAACGGGACTGGCCGGACTCGAACCGGCGACCTAGCGCTTCAGATTTGTGTGAGTTTCCCCACTCTCTGGACTATCCCTTCACCTTAGACAAACCGCCCGTAGGTGGTGGCCGTTACGTTCGAGAAGCGGTCGATCCCGACTCCTCAAACCAGTCTCTGCACCTTCTCTACCCCGAGGGAGTAGAGCTTGGCTCAAGATTACCTTATCCATCATCGGATGAACTTAGGCTTCCCTGAGTTTGACCACATTCACACAAGGGGTTTCCCCACATGGTGCCCGATTCTTCAGGAGGCGCTTGCTCTATCCAACTGAGCCACAGCCCCAGGTGTTAGTTATCTTAACAGATCGAGGGCAGGATTGCTAGGAAAGGAGCCAGAAGAAGACATCAATTGATAATAATTATTAATTGTTAATTATCCAAGTTTCCGTCCACGGGCCGCCGCCGGTTTCCACGCCGCACAGGGAACTGTGAGCCTCCAGAATCAGCCGGCTTCCCTGCCGCAGTTGCAGGGTGACGTCCCCTTTCATGGTGTCACGGCAGCAGAAGGTCAGACCGTCTTGGGTGGGTGCGCGGAGGGGGGTTCCGGGGCGATCGCTCGTCGCCGTCAGAGACACCTGAAATTGTCCGTTGTCGGCCCGCATCTGCCAACTTCCCCAGGGTTCGACCTGCCAGGAGACTTGGCCATTCCAGGGAACGAACTCGTAAAATTCGCCACGGTAGTGGATGCCCACCATCGCCACGGACTCCATCCACCACAGGACGCCGCGCCGTCCGCCCCCCGCCGTCAACGCCAAATCGGGGATTCCGTCGAAGCAATTGCAGTTGACCCAAAACCACTTTTCCGGGAAGGCGCCGCCCCAGTTTTTTTCACCATAAGCCGGGGCGTTGGTAAACTCGTAGCGATCGCCGTTCCATTCGATCCACCCCGTCGCCCAGCCGTGGGCCATCAAAATTTGCCAACCCGGTTCAAATATCGGCAGAAACGATAACCAACCGGCCGTGGACTGCTGGAGTCGGGCCGGGTTTCCCCAGCCGTAGACGGGGGTGATGGCGTATTGCCAGCGGCAGGCGTTCGGACCGTCTTTGAGGGTGCCCTGGTGCCAGGTCGCCGTCCCCTGATACCCCTGGCGGATGTGGCGATCGAACAGTTGGGGGTCGAGATAACCCGGACTGGCGTTCAGGTCGGTGTCTCCCCAGTGGCCCAGTTCCAGGGCGTCGGGGGCGGCCCAAAATTTGTTCACGTCGGGGAAGGTGCGGCAGAGGTAGCCGTCGTCGGGTCCGAGGATCTGCGCCCCGCCACCGCTGTGGGGCCGGCCCCCCAGGGGATCTTCGATGGAGTACATGAAGGCGAAGGTCTGGCCAGGTTCGGGGAGGGTGACGCGGTAGTACCAGCCCTCGAAGAAACGGCGATCGCTTCCGTCCCAGTGGTAGCCGCTGTGGGGGGTTTGCAGGGGATTCGGTTTGGCACTCAGCATAGGGCAGGCAATGTAGGCAAGAGGCAAGAGGCAACAGTTGGAGTCGGGGCGGAGGTTGAGGTTTTGGGAAGCCGGTATATTAAATGATGCAGATATTTCTCGATCGATGATGACCCTTCCCCCGTGGCGATCGCACTTGGCGGCGGCACTGCACCGAAATCGTAGCCTTCCCAATTCCCGTTACCTGCAACTGGCGACTGTCCGGGCCGACGGGTGTCCCGCCAATCGGACGGTGGTATTTCGGGGATTTGCGGACAATAGTAATTGTCTCAAATTTGTCACAGACCTCCGCAGCGAAAAGGTCGGCCAGATCGGCGGCAATCCTCGGGGGGAGGCGTGCTGGTATTTTCCCAAAACCCGGGAACAGTTTCGCCTGTCGGGGGAGTTGAGGGTGATTGGCGATAATTCGGGCGATCGCGATCTCGACGCCCTCCGCCATCAGGCTTGGCAGGAATTGTCCGATCGCGCCAAACCGCAATTTTTCTGGCCCGAACCGGGGGGGGAGCGATCGCCCGCGAGTGCCTTTGAACCGCCCGATCCCATCCCGGAAAAAGCGCCGCCCCCGTTCGTGTTGCTGCTGTTGGAACCGGAGTGGGTGGATCACTTGCAGTTGCGCGGCGAACCGCAGGATCGGATCATTTACGGTCGTCAGGCGGACGGGACTTGGCGCGATCGCGCCGTCAACCCTTAAATGCCGGAACCGTCGAAAAATTCCCGGAGCGCCCGGTCTTGGATGCGGCAGCTTCGGCTGAGGGCGACTTCCGGAGATACCCCGTCAGAGGGTTGGGAATTCCCGCCCACGCCGGCATCGACGAGGACGACCTGCTCTTTCCGGAGGTCTTCCATCTGCTGTTCCAGGGTTTCGATGCGATCGACCAAGGCGCGGATGACCACGGCTTCGGAGTCCGGCAAGCTGCCGTGTTCGAGGGGATCGACCCGGGCGCCGGAGCGG
Source organism: Lyngbya sp. CCY1209 (assembly GCF_055795065.1). Classification (NCBI taxonomy): domain Bacteria; kingdom Bacillati; phylum Cyanobacteriota; class Cyanophyceae; order Oscillatoriales; family Microcoleaceae; genus Lyngbya; species Lyngbya sp. CCY1209. The sequence goes on along the minus strand of NZ_JAYFER010000245.1, from coordinate 18,722 downwards.
TAGACCACCCGGCCGGGAACGCCCACCACGGTGCAGTTGGAGGGGACATCCCGCAACACCACGGAACCCGCCCCGATGCGGACGTTGTTGCCGATTTGCAGGTTTCCGAGCACTTTAGCCCCGGCCCCGACGACCACGTTTTCCCCGAGAGTGGGATGCCGCTTGCCGCTTTCTTTGCCGGTCCCCCCGAGGGTGACGCCCTGGTAAATCAGGCATAAGTCTCCCACGATCGCGGTTTCGCCGATCACCACCCCCATGCCGTGGTCGATGAACACGCCCTGTCCGATGGTGGCGCCGGGGTGAATTTCGATGCCGGTGATGAACCGGGACAGGTGGGAAATCAGGCGGGGGACGAGGGGCAAGCCGATGCAGTACAGCCAGTGGGCCAGGCGGTGGAACAGCAGGGCTTGCAAGCCGGGGTAGCAGAACAGGACTTCTAGCCAGTTCCGAGCAGCAGGGTCGCGATCGAAGATAATGCGAAAGTCAGCTCGAAGGGTCTTTAGCACGATCAAAAACCAATTTTTGTTAAACAAATCACTTATCTATGTTAAAGGATGAGTGCTTTTTCGAGAAAGGGATTGTCAAGATTTACTCAAATCGAAAGATGGCCCACTGTTTCGTCCGTGGGATGGAGACTCTCGCCCCGACCCGGTGTCCCTCTCCGCCCCCGGGTTCGTTGACGACTGCCACAATTGGGGGGTTCGGGGGTGAGAATTTCCCCCCCTCTGTGTCCTCCGTGCCTCTGTGGTGAAATTTTACCGGAAAATTGGGTCGAAAGCCTCGGCGGGTCGGGTTGAACGAAAACCCGACCCGCATCAACGACAATTCAAAAACGGGAAATTAGTGCCGAACTTTTTGCAAAATTTGCACGCCGACTGAGGAATTAAATTCCTTGGCAATGACCGGACATTTGGCTTTCAGGAGAAAGAAGATATTTTGCTGATTGTCGCTGAGGCTTTCGTAATTTCCCTGACCTTTGGCAATAATTAGATCGGCGGCTTGGAAGCGATCGCGAAACTCGGGCGAACAGAATTCCAACACCGTTCCGGGCGCGTCGAAACCGTTATCGATGACGGGGACAATTTTCGTCATTCCCACGGCTTCGGCATCGACCATTGTCACGTCGTTGAGGACCGGATTTCCCCGGACGACGAAGGTGATTTTTTCCCGGGGCAATTGTTCGATCAGCAGACGATCGCAGACGATTTCTCCGGCATTATCCCCCAAATACAATATCGTTTCTGCCCGTTCCACTTCCCGGCGTAATTGTTCAACGGCGGCGCGATCGAGGGGGATAGCACTGGCTTCGGACATGACATTATCGATGGTTTCCTCGTCGAGATTTTGAATCGCGCCGAAGTCGATAATATTGGCTGCGATCGCCATTCTGACCGCCATTTCCAGGGGGTCTTCCGCCGATTGGATCTGTTGTGAAAAATGAGGATAAAGAGCCAGCATCCGCCGATTGCTGCGGTCTTTAATTTCCCGATACGGGTCGGGATTTCCGCTCGCCTCCCGCAGGGTGCGGTGAATTTCCGCCCCGATTTCCACCGTCGAGCGATCGAAATTCATCCGACTCACGTCCTCCAACACTTCCCCCATCACTTGCTCGCGACGGCTCGGATCATCGACCGCTATTGTCACCGCCGACTGAGCTTGTTTCAAAAAGCAAGAAATACAATCGATATAGGTTCTCATGATCTTTGATTTGATATCGTCTTTGATTGGATGACGGGGGAATGAAAAAGAAATCCCAACCATCCCCCCTCAACGACAGAAAACACGAAGAATCCGCCTCCCCGGCAAAATCCCTCTCATCTGCCATCAATGATCGCAGGCATTCTTTCCGGTGGATAAACTACCGCTCAAATACTGCTGAACCACCGTTTTCGGTTCCAGGGCAGGGCAACCCGCGATCGCCTCTATTCCCTGTTCGGATAACAGACTTTGAGCCTTCGGACCCAGACCCCCCGCCAATACTAAATCGACTCCCATTTCCCCCAGCCACTTGGGAAATAATCCCGGTTCGTGGGGCGGTGGTGTCAGGGTTTCGGATTCCAGAATTTTTTTGCTATCCGGATCGATCGCGAACAGGGCAAAAACCTGGCAGTGACCGAAATGGGGCGACAATAATCCCTCGGAAACGGGAACGGCAACTTTCATGGCAATACTCCTCTGGTTAATGGGTCTAAAAATGACTAAAAATTGGGGGTGAGTTGCAACAGTTGCGCCACCCGATCCCAGATAGTCCGCAAACTCTCGGCGGCATCGTTATCGCCATATTCGACGACACTCAATCCCGCCGTCTGGGCTTCCGTCACCGCCGGAGAATAGGGAATGCGGCCGGCGACTTGCAGCCCCCGTTCGATCGCATATTTTTCGATCTGTTCCGTCAACTCCAAATTCAGGTCGGCTTTATTGACACAAACCATCGCCGGGAGGCGAAAGCGGCGCAACAACTCCACCACGCGATCGAGATCGTGGAAACCGCTCGGCGTCGGTTCCGTCACCAACAGGACGGCATCGGCCCCCGTCAGAGAGGCCATCACCGGGCATCCGACCCCCGGCGACCCGTCGGCGACGATCAGATTCAGGCCCAATTGTTCGGCGGTTTCCCTGGCTTTTTTCCTCACCAGCGTCACCAATTTGCCGGAATTTTCCTCGGCGATACCCAAGCGGGCGTGAACCATCGGGCCGTGGCGGGTGTCGGAGACGAACCATTCCCCGTTCACCGCCGCACCGAAATCGATCGCCTCGCCGGGACAGAACCGCACGCACACCCCGCAGCCCTCGCAGGCGATGGGATCGACCCGGTATCCGCCCTCGGGAGTCCAATGGATGGCGTCGAAGCGGCAGTATTCTTGGCAGGCACCGCAGCCCATACAGCGCTCGGGGTCGATGGTGGCGCGGTTGCCGCCCACGAAATCGGCGCGATCGCGGATCGTGGGGGATAAAATCAAGTGCAGGTCGGCCGCGTCTACGTCGCAGTCGGCGAGGACGGGGCGGGGAGCCAGGGCCGCAAAGGAGGCTACCGTGCTGGTTTTGCCCGTGCCGCCTTTGCCGCTGATGACGACGAGTTCTTTCATAATTCCACCTGTTGCGAGAGGGTGCGGGCGATGTTGGCGAATTGGGTTTGAGCCTCCGGGAGGGCGTCCACCGCTAGTTGTCCCCGGGAGTAGGCCACGGCCACGCGGCGATCGTCGGGGATTTCGCCGAGGATGTCGATGTTTTCGGCTTCGCAGTAGGCATAAAGGGCGCGATCGCCGATTCCGGCCCGGTTGACAATGATTCCAAAGGGGATGTCCAAAACCCGCGCCATCTCCACCACCAGTTTCAAATCGTGCAAACCGAAGGGGGTGGGTTCGGCGACGAGCACCAGATAATCCGCGTCCCGCAGGGTTTCTACCACCGGGCAGGACGTGCCGGGGGGCGCGTCGAGGATGGCGATGCCATTGGGGGGAATCTGTTCTTTGACGGCTTGAATCACTGGGGGGGTTTTGACTTGGCCGATATCGAGCAATCCGCTGACAAAGCCCAAACCGTCGGCGGTTCCGGTTTCCACGGTGCCGATTTCTTGGGGTACTTCGGCGATCGCACCTTCGGGACAGACGAGAACGCACCCCCCGCAACTGTGGCACAATTCCGGAAACACCATCGCCGATCCCTTCAGGGCCACGATGGCGTTGAATTGGCAGATATCGGCACATTCGCCGCAGCCGATGCAGCGGGAGGCATCGACCCGGGGAATGGGGACGGTGACGCGATCGCGCCGTTCCACTGTCGGATGTAAAAATAAGTGTCCGTTCGGTTCTTCAACGTCGCAGTCGAGGTAGGTGACGGCACCGCCCCCCCGCGCCAGGGTGACGGCCAAATTCGCCGCCACGGTGGTTTTACCCGTCCCCCCCTTTCCTCCGGCGATACAGATAGTCGTGCGTTCCGGTTTCATCAAAACCTCCTTATTAAAGGTCGGGTGTAGGGTGTAGGGTGTAGGGTGTAGGGAATTTTAGATTTTAGATTCCCCTTTGGGAAGGAGTCAGACGTGAGGAGCCAAAAGTGAGAATTTTCTCTCTCCTCTTTTCTCTCTCCTCTTTTCTCTCTTCTCTTTCCTCCCCATTCCCCATTCCCCATCACTCGGACAACTGGCGCCATTCTTCCAAAGCTGAACGGACGGTTGTCGCGCTCGTGGTGTAGGTTTCAACGCCGCCCGCAGTCAGGACGCGAGCCGCTTTGGGCCCGAAACTGCCGGAAATCGCCACTTGGGCACCGTTTTCGGCTACCGTCGCGGCGACTTTGACCCCCGCACCCCCCGACTCGGCGGCGGCATCGTTGGCAATGGCGGTCGATTCTCCGGTGTCCGGGTCTGTGAAAATTAAATAGGCGCAGCGCCCGAAACGGGGATCTAGGGGGGCATCCAGGTTATCCCCCGTCGAACTGATGGCAACTTTCATCGCGAGTTTGGCCGTGTTTCAAAACTGTATGAGTCTATAGTAAAGTAATTGTTGCAGGTTGTCGCGATTGTTCGGAATGATTTAACAACTTCTAGGCGACGTGCTCTTCCTGACCGGACTCCATCAGGAAGCGGAACGCCTTGACGATGTAACCCGCGCAGACGTAGGGGGACGACTCATAAAAATTGTGCCAAGCCTTGGCTTTGTCCTCGTCGTAGCGATCGCTCCGTTCGGGATACCGTTCCAGCCACCCCAGCCGCACTGCGTAGCCGATCAAAACATCCAAAACAATGTAATCTTCCACCTGCAATTCCGGGTTGCGACTGACGATCGCATTCAATTCCATCAGCGCTTCCACGTTCATCTGCCGGTATTCCGGTGCCTCGATTTTATTCAGCAAGTGCTCCACCGTCAGGGCGAAATTCTTCTCACCCGGCGTCATTTCCGACACGATCGGATCGCTGTCCAACCGGTTGCGCCGCTCCAATTTATCGCCGATCACCAAACCTTTGCAATGGGACAAAACTGCCCAAACGTTGGGATAAAAATCTTTGGGTATCCGCCCCGTCGCGCCGGACATCTGGCGCTGGCGACGCCAACCGCCCAGGGGGGTGATATCGCCCTCTTTTTCTGGGGCGATTTCCCAGTCAATTTCGGCCTGGGATTGGCGGACGTGGAGGGCTTCCCGCTTTTTCAATAACTGATTCATTTTCTCGTAGCTGGCGAGCACCTGGCGCAGGCGATTTTTGATTTCAAAGGGGGTCAGGTGCATCAACTGTTCGTAACCCTCATCCTGGGTGACTTTCAACTCGGCGGCGAGCTCGCTGGTGAGGAGCAATATCAAGTAATTGACCCGCAACACCAACAACCCTTTGAATAGCACCGGTTCCGACCGGATCAACCATCCCAAATAAATGAGAATTTCCTGGGTGAGGACGCGATCGCGAATATCTTCCCCGCAGAATTCATCGATTTTTTGGACGATTTCTTTTGCCGGCATTGGTTGGGCGATGACGGACTGTTCGCTGTAGGCTTTTCCGACGGTAATTTGTTTCCCTCGGACCAATATTTCCGTCACCGCATCCGACAAACCGATATCGACTTTCCCCAGCAACCCGGCGGCTTCCCGCACCACCGCCCACTCGATTTTCGGGGGCATCCCGTACATTTCGATATACTGCATCAAATCGGTTTTGGATCGGAACCCCTGTTCGGCTTTCAAGTAAACTTCGTTCACCAGATCCCGCACCGTCACGCACCGCTGAGAACCGCCGAATCCGGTGTCAAAATCCAACCCTTCCAGATGGATCAGCGATCGCAACAGTTCGATCTGTTCGTAAATATTTTCCGCTTTTTTCAATTCTTGCAATACCGATTCGGAATCCGTTTCCCGTTCCAGGCGAAATTCCTGGGTCGCACTCAGGGGAGAATTGCGATCGGGTTTGTGGATTAAATAGAACGTCTGGGATGGGGTTTCCGTCACCGCCGATTCGGTAAACGCCACGTCGGGCAGGAAATTCATCCATTCCGTCCCCGCCTTCGGCATCAGTTGTTTCAGCGATCCCAACTTCACCCGCACCCCGTTGCAGGTTCCGGTTTTGAGTTCGTCGATGAGGTTTAATAACGCTTCCTGACCCGTTTCTAACATTGTCCAAGTTAGCAGTAGCGTCATCGTCGGGCGCCCGATCTGGTTCCAGTTTCGCTGGATGTAAGCCAGTTCGCTTTTCATCTGGGAGACGAGGAAGTGATAGTCGAGGGTGAGATAAAATTCCTGCTGGTCCAAAAAGGCGGGTAGGAACACCACCGTTTCCCCCAAAATGTGGAAAATTCGGGAGGTGCTCAAACTCCACAGGCGCTTCACAAATCGCCCGCTGAGTCCGAGTTTTTCACTGCGTCCAATTTGGGTGTAAATTTGGGAGAGTTCCCGGGCGTGGCGAATTTGGATGGGTTCCACCTGTTTGGGGGTGTGGGTGACGATGCCCCGGTTGGCGAGTTCCCGCTGCAAATCCTCGTCTTCGGCGAGGAGGGAAATTTGCACGATCGGATCGCGGTGGCGGCGGACGCACAGGTGCCGTCCGAGGGGGTCGATATCGCCGATATCTAACAATCCTTCGTGAATGAGGGTGCCGAGATAATACAGACTTTGCGCCCAAACGAGGGGGATATTTTCGTTGGGTTTGCGGGGTTGGCTGCGGGGATTTTCTCGTTCGGCTTCGATGGATTCTGGCGGGACGTAGTAGAGTTCCGGGAGGAGTTTGAAGCCGTCCCGTTCGACGAGGAGGGATTCGAGACGGCCGAGGTATTCGTTGACGCGATCGCGATCGCCGGTAAATAATCCGTCCAACAGTAAATAGGTGAAAAACAGCGGCCACTCGCTCTCGATATTTTCAAACTGTTTGAGTTCGTGGGGTTCGTAGTGCAGCCTCTCGCTATCTTCTAAGACGGTTTGGTGTCCGTCTCTCAAGAACCGTTTGCAGCCGTAATTTCCCTGCAATTTTTCGATGATTTTATTGCGGGTGCGATCGATTAATTCCTGTTCTTCGACGGCAAAAGCCGGGAAACTGATGACGCTCAATAAAGAGGCATCCACTTCCTTGGAACCGGACTCGCGGGGCAGTATGGATTTCAGGGTGATGCGGCTGCGGGCAACTTCGTCATGAAGAATATTAATCGCGGATTCCTGGGAACCGTCAACGCCGAATAAATTTAGTCCGTCCATCGCTTCGAGGGCGGCTTTCGCCATGCCGATGGAACTGGCGTTGAGTTCCGGATTTCCGTGGTTGATTTTATTGCCCCGTTCCCAAATTCCGTAGTCCGGAATCCGGTAGGCGCGGCCGATATAGTAAACTAAATTTTGGATAAAACAGACTTCATCCAAAGTATAAATAATCTGCAATCCCGATGCGGTCATCTGCGCCAACATCAGCAGGTAAATGGACGTCGCGTCGAGTTGTAAATGTCCCCACTCGTGGTCCCCGACGACAGTATCTCCGGTGGTGGTATCGTATTTGGCATGGAGGGCATCGAGGGGATGCTGGCTTTTTTTGAAGCGTTCCACTTTGTCCGCCTGCCGCATCATGGCGAATAGCAAGCCCCGCATCAATTTTATAACGCTGTGTTCGAGTTCGTAGGTGCGATCGGGGCGATCGTCCACTTTCCGATAGGCGAGGGCGAGTCCCCACACCGCGAGGATGCTGTAGACGTTATCCCGCACCCAGGCATCGGTGTAGTTGCCGTGGGTGGTGATGGCGGTGCTGGCGGGAAGCAAGCCGCTGACGGGGTTCTGTCGCCGGAGGATGACCGTTTTGATCTGGTGGTAGTAATCCTCCAACCGTGCCGTCCGTTCGGCTGCTGTCATCGACATTTCTCGTATCCTCCTCGCGATCGCGATCGAACCGCCAGATGTGGCATCTTGAGCGATTTTTAATGTTAGCATACTCTCGGAATTTGCTCTAAAAAGCGTTCCCGTCGCGATCGCCCGTTCCATTTGTCTGTTCGTCACGAACAATTCGGCCGGCGATCGCAATTCACCCACCCCCCATTTCGTTGTCGGGCTTTAGCCCCAGAGTAACTGCGCTAAAACGCACCAACAGAAAGGAGTCAAACAAGATGGAAAAAACTGCGATCGCGATCGGTGGCGGCCCGGCTGGTTTGGCGACTGCCTTGATGCTTGCCAAAAGCGGTTGGAACAATATTACCGTTTTGGAAAAACGCCCGTCCGCCGATTTCTACGAACCCGACAAATCCTTTCTTTATTTGATCGACGGCCGCGGCCAAAAATGCACCGACTTTCTGGGACTGAGCGATCGCCTTGCGGAACTCGGCGTCGCCAACACGGACGTTAATTTTACGGTCATCCAAGCTGACGGAAGCCAGAACACCTCAAAAATGCCCGTTCCCGGAAGTCGCGATCGCAAAACCGCGTACTGGCTCCCCCGCTCTACTTTCATGCAATTATTATATCAGGAAATCGAACAAAATTGGCGACATTGCATCACGGTTTTATTCGACACGGTTTGTCTCGAAATTGATCGAGCGATCGCGGATAGCGATGGTTCGGAAAAACTCAAAGTTATCGCCAAAAATAATAACGAAGGCGATGACCAAAATTTGACCTTTGAAACAGACCTGCTGCTGGGTTGCGATGGCATCACTTCCATCGTCCGAAAAACGTTATCAAAATGGGACGATTCCGCCGGATCGAAACGGTTTGAAATGCGGCACTTTCCCTCTCCGAGTTCGGGTTTGAAATACAAAGTCCTCACCCTGCCGCCCCAACCGCCCCTCAACCGCGACGGTTCGGAACGGGCGATTCCCAGCACCGCCTACGCCATCCGCGGCGCGTTCCGAGATCGCGATCGTGCCGTTTCTTTGGGTTTGCTGCCGAGGAAAAATCCCGACGAACCCCGCACCGCCAATATCATCACCTATCCCGATCGCGACATCTGGAAACTGCAAGACGGCAAGCAGGTATTTGATTTTTTGGAAACCGCTTTTCCCCAATTGCCAATCGACAAAATATTATCTTCTGAAGAAGTCGCCCGATTTGCAGAAAGCCAGGGCGGACAATTTCCCGATCCCCAATATTGTCCCGGACTGTTTTTTCTGTTGTCCGAAAATGACAAAAATACGGCCGGAGTGGTGCTGATGGGAGATGCCATCCACTGTTTCCCGCCGGATATCGGGCAGGGTGTCAACGCTGCGTTGGAGGATGTATGCGTCCTCCATCAAGCCATTTCCGAAGCCGAGAATGACCTTTCCCGCGCTTTGCCGCTGTACGAATCTTTACGGGCCAACGACACCGCAGCTTTGGCTAAACTCGCCCAAATTGGCTTCCCGTGGCAATACAATCAAAACCAATTTCGCAAGAATTTGTGGCGAGTCAATGTGATTTTGAGAGTCCTGTTAAATCGGTTATTGCCTCAAATTTTTGATCCCCCCGCAATTTTGATGATTTCCAATTACAATTTGAGTTATGATGAGATTTGGAGGAAAGCGCAGAAAACGACGGCGATTCTGTATCTATTGATTTCGGGGTTGGCGATCGCATCCTGGGTTTCAATTTGGCGATTCTGACCTGAAAAAATGCGATCGCGGTTCTCTCCCCCCCGCAGAAATCCAGACGGACGCGCAGATCGAACGTATAATTTGGATAATTTGCGATCGATTTGCAGTGTGTGTGAGGGAGTTATGTCTCAAGGTTTGCTGACGCCGGAAGCGAGTCCCCCGACGTTTCCCGTTTTGGGGTTGCCGGTGCACCTGGCCGAAAATTACGGCGATTGGCTGTCGCGTCGCCTGCGTCTGGGGTTGGGAACCCAGGTCATCACCCTGAATGCCGAAATGGCGATGCAGGCTGAACGGAACGAGCCCCTGGCGACGGCGATTCGGGAGGCGGATTTGGTCATTCCCGACGGGGCGGGGGTCGTCCTTTATCTGAAATTCAAGGGATATCAAATTCAACGCTGTCCGGGAATCGAACTCTCGGAAGCGGTGATTCATCGGGTGAACCAGTTCGGGTCCTCCGGATTGGCGTTTTTCTACGGCGGGAAACCGGGAGTCGCCCAGAAGGCGGCGGATGCGTTCCAGCGGCAGGTTCCGGGATTGGCGATCGCATCTTATCACGGTTATTTATCCCCCTCGGAAGAACAAGAAATGAAAGAAACCCTGCGGGAATTACAACCCCAAGTGATTCTTGTCGGATTGGGTGTGCCCCGCCAGGAATTTTGGATCGCCGAAAATCGCCACCTCTGTCCGAATTCGATTTGGATTGGCGTGGGGGGCAGTTTCGATATTTGGGCGGGGGAGAAAGAACGGGCGCCCGCCTGGTTCTGTAACAATCATTTGGAGTGGTTGTATCGCCTCTATCAAGAGCCCTGGCGGTGGCGGCGGATGCTGGCACTTCCCCAGTTCGCATGGAAGGCGTTTTGGAAATCGTGATATTTGAGAAACCGGGTTTATATCCGAATGTCAGTGTGGGAACCGAAGCTGTTCTCGCCAAACCCGGTTTCTCGGCTATTCTTATTCAATGCCACACCGATCTAATTTGGCGGTAATTGCCAGGATTCTTTTCAACCCGAAACCGCCGATTTTTCCCAGGAAGCGGCTGGCGATCGCAATATCTCCGACCCGACCCGTGGGCAAGTGACCTTTGGGTGCTTGATCGACATCGAAGATGAGATTATTATACCACAAAAAGTCATTTTTTCCCCGCCAGCCGACCCGTTCTCCGAAGGTATTGTAGGTTTCGATATTCGCAGTGGCAGAACCGCCGATCGCTTTCCAAATTTGATTCTGGACGCTGAACCCGAAGCGGCCGGCGCTGTGGCGGACCCACAGGTTATCGATCGCCCGCAGGATTTCGCAGGGTAAAGCGTCGAGACTTTTCAGGTCGAGATAGCCCTGCTGTTCGCGATTAGTCGCCTGTAAAATCAGGGTGGTCGTCTCGCGATCGGCATCTTTCCAGCGGCCGTTTTTGAGCAGATTTTCGAGGTGCGTGTAGTCGATTTTTGGGGAGATAAAAGGTGCGATCGCCCTCGACACCGCCCCGACGGATTGATGGCGTTTGTTGGCGGTGTGAGACAACATTTTATCCAAGACTTGGGCGAAGGCGGGATTGACGGGTTCGCTCAAATACTGCCGCCACACCCATTCCCCCTCGTTGGCGTCGTACAATTGTACGGGGTCGATGTGGGTGAGTAAATAAATGCAAGTCACGCCCAAACTGTAGATATCGCTGGTAAAATTAGCCTGTCCGAAGGTCTGTTCGGGGGCGGCGTAGCCCGAGGAACCGATGGAGGTTCCGGGGGTCGTCAAAGCCGTAGAAGTCGCGAATTTTGCCGCGCCGAAGTCCACCAAAAATAATTGATTGTCCGACGTGCGCCGGATGATATTGTCGGGTTTGATATCTCGGTGGATGACCTGCTTTTTGTGGACGAAATCTAGGACGGGGAGGAGATCTTGCAGCAGTTGGAGGATGCGATCTGCCCCGAAATTTCCCGACTCCTGCAATTCTTGCTGGAGGTTTTTTCCCCGGATGTATTCTTGGACTAAATATTGGCGATCGTCTTGGGTAAAATAGGCGTAGAGTTCGGGAATTTGCGGGTGGTGTCCCAACTCGTCGAGGCGGACGGCTTCCCGTTCAAACAGTTGTTTCGCTTTGTCGAGGGTTTTGGTGCCCTGGGCTTGGGGATAAAATTGTTTGATGGCGCAGGGGGGTTTGGAGGGTTTGTCTTCGTCGAACCCCTTGAAGGTGCGGCCGAACCCGCCCTGACCGATAATTTCGAGGGCGCGATAGCGTCCTTTCAGCAACAATTGGGTGCCGCAACGCTGACAAAATTTGGCATCGGACGGGTTACTCGCCAGACAATCAGGGTTCAAGCATTGGCTCATTTATCTTCTCCAAATAACCCCCGCCGTTTATTTTACCGCAATTGGGGGGATTCTTTCGCGGAGATGCCGCGCGATCGCAACCTCATCCCAAAACCGGGACACGATGGGCCGGATAAATCCGAATTTCTGTCCCGGTGTATTCGGGAAGTCAGCCTATAGTAAGGTTCCCGATGTCGGTTCGTGATCGGGGGGATTGTGGAAGCTGACTCGTTCGTATATGTCTTTTAGGGGGAGGGTGTAGTTGACGGATTCTAAGGTCAGTTGGTCGTCGGCGTCTTCGTATTCAGTCAGCAGCCATTTGCCATTTTCTGTTTTGGAAAATTGTTCGACGTGAAAGGAGTATTGGTCGATTAAAATATATTCCTGGAAACTGTTGATCGAACGGTAGTAAAGGAATTTTTGGGCGCGATCGTAGTTCCGGGTCGAATCCGATAAAACTTCGACAACTAATTTGGGATTGATGACGGTATCCGTGCGGTTTTCTTGGTAAATGGGTTCGCCCGCCAGGACCATCACATCGGGATAGGTGTAGATGTTGTATCGGGGAACCCACAGACGGACATCGGCGTGATATACTTCGTAATCTTGTCCGTCGATTGTCAGCGGAAATTTGCGACAAAAATTCAAGGCGATTTTATTGTGATTGATAGTTCCGCCTGCCATTGGGATAATCTCTCCATTGCGATATTCGTTTTTGGTTTCCGATTGGGTTTCGAGGTTCAGGTATTCCTCGGGGGTGTAGGTTTTTGTTTGGGGAGTTGCGATCATGGTGAATTGCAGGTTGATAGTGTGGTTTTCAAGGTCGATGGGGGAACCGGTATCTCGCCTATTCTACCCGATTTTATAGCAAATAGCTCGGCGAGTATTGACGGGTTTGGGAAGGGAGACAAAGCTGGAAGCCGGATGAAAAGGCAGTTGTTATTCCCCATTCCCTATTCCCCATTCCCTATTAAGAAGCGCGTAGCGTTATATTTTACGGTACGGGGAGGATGTAGTGTCGCTCCCGCACCGAGGGACCCCGGACGACAATTCCCAGGCGGCGGCTGGCGGGGAGATCTGCGATCGCGTCAAATTTCCCGTTTTCATCGGTGGCAATTTCCCGATTGTCGATGTAAACTAAATCCATCGGATCGACTTGTCCCAAAACTCTCACGGTGCGCGGATTTAAGCGGGTGACTTGGAAGATTTCCAAACCCGATAAGGGCGGTGTAAAATCGGGAGATGTCGGAGATTGTCCGGGGTTGACAACGGAGAAATTGTCGGGTTCAATTCGCACTTCTTCCCCCTCAGAAATCGCCCCGACGGTGCCCTCGATGGTGCTGACTCCCGTTTTGCCGTCGGGTCCGACATTGACCCCGAAGGAGGTGCCGCGAACGCCCGCCACGGTGACGGGGGTTTCGACTCGAAAGGGGGACTCTTCGGCGGATTGTTCCGAGTCTTCCTCGTCCGCCAAAAGTCCCTCCCAGTGGAGGGCGGCGATTTCCTGGGGGTGGGCGGCGGTGGAGGTATCGCGCAAGGGTGCACTGACGAAACGGGCGACGGAGGCGCGAATTCGGCCTTTGGGGACGAAGAAAACGGTCACTTGATCGGGGGCGATGCCGGCTTCTCCGGAGGTGGTTCTGATTTCAAGAATGGTATTTTCAGCCATTTCTACGGTGCCGATGTTGCTATCGACGCGCAAAATCGCGATCGCCCCGTCTCCGGTGACGACGAGATCCCCCGCCCCAACGCGATCGCCGAGTTGGGCGGGATTGCCATTAATCGTGACATCCCCCTGGAGTCCTTCAACGGCTAACCCCCGCCTTCCCTGCACCACTTGAAGCTGTTGTTGTAGGGTGGGAACATCTGCCCTCGCCGGCGCGATCGCCCCGAATAAAATTGCCGCAATTGTAGCCGTTAATTTAAATTTTTTCATACTCCTCTCCCGAATTGGGGTGTAGGGTGTAGGGTGTAGGGTGTAGGGAAAGTGAAAAGTGAAGAGTGAAGAGTGAAAAGTAAAAGTTTCTCCATTCCCCATTTCCAATGAATCTATCCTCACCCCAAACCCGATTGATCGCCCTAGTTTCTGCCTGTATTGTCGGATTCTCCCCGATTTTAGTTGCGGCCGCCGCCCCAGATCCCCGCGTCGCGGAAGCCCAAACCGCTTTCGAGGCGGGGGTGGAATTGGTGCGGGAGGGGACGCCGGAAGCCCTGCAAATTGCCCTTACCGAACTTAACACAGCCGTCGGACTGTATCGGGAATTGGGGTCGAAAGACCGGGAAGCCGAGACACTGTGGGGGCTGGGGTTGGTGTACGATCGCCTGGGGGACCTGCGGTCGAGTTTGGACGCCTACAAAAAGGCGCTGGATTACTACAAAACGGGCGATCGCATTCAGGATCGGGCCTACACCCTCAACCAAATCGGCAGACTCCATTACAAATTGGGGGACTACCAACAGGCGATCGCATCCTACCAACAAGCCATTTCCGACTATCGCGAGGGGGGAGACAAACGGGGGGAAGCCTACGCCCTCAACGGCTTGGGGGCGGTTTACGAACCCCTGGGGAACTACCAAGCGGCGATCGACACTTACACCGCCGCCCTGGAATTACACCGCCAGATCGACAACCGGGAAGGACTCGCGAGCACCTTCAACAATCTGGGTTTGCTCTACGACAGTTTAGGGGAATATCCCCTCAGTTTCGACTATTATCGCCGATCGCTGACCCTGTGGCAGCAACTCGAAAATCGCGGCGGGGAGGCCGTCACCCTCAACAATATCGGTTTGTATTACGATTCCCAAGATAACTACAACCAGAGCCTTTACGCCTACCAGAAAGCCCTATTGCTTTACCGGGAAAAGGGCGATCGCCTCGGGATGGCCACCACCCTCAACAATATCGGCTACACCTACACCCGCCTGGGCAATTGGGATCGCGCCCGGACCAGCTTCGAGGAAGCCGAGCCCTTGTGGGAGGAAATTGCCAACCGCAGCGGATTGGCGAGCACGTTGAATAATATCGGCGTCGTCTCCGCCAAACAGGGGGATTTTGAGGGGGCGTTGCAATTTTATAGCCGGGCCCTGGCTTTGCGGCGGGAAATCGGCGATCGCGCCAAAGAAGCCCTATCCCGGTATCGGATCGCCATCGCCCGCCGGTCCGGAGGCGATCGCGATGCGGCGTTGGTGGAAATCGAAGCGGCGATCGCGATTATTGAAGATCTCCGCACCAACGTGGCATCCCAGGAACTCCGAACCACGTTTTTCGCCTCCAAACAGGAATATTACGAATTTTATATCGATTTGCTCATGGAACTGCACGGGCTGCGGCCCGATGGCGGGTATGATGCCCGGGCCTTGCAGGCCAGCGAACGGGCGAAAGCCCGGTCATTATTGGATCTCCTCGCCGAAATGGGGGGCGAGGTGACATCGGGAGTCGATCCCCAACTCCTGGAACGGAAACAACGGCTTCAACGGCAACTCGCCGCCGCCGAACAACGCCGCATCGAGCTCCTGGGCAACCCCCACACCGCCGAACAAAAGGCCGCGATCGCACAAGAGATCGATCGCCTCCTGGACGAATACCGGGGCGTTGTGGCTGAAATTCGCGCCGGGAGTCCCCGCTACGCCGCCCTGACGCAGCCCGAACCCCTGAGTTTGGCGGAAATCCAACAACAGGTTCTCGACGAACAGAGTCTGTTGCTGGCCTACTCCCTGGGGGAAAAGCGGAGTTTCGTCTGGGCGGTGACGTCCGAGTCTCTGGAAACCTACGAACTCCCCGGACGGCAAACCCTCGAAGCCGCCACCCAAAAATTTAGGGACAGTTTCATTTTGCCGAACCTGCGAATCCGCCGCACCCGGGCGGAAACGGCCGCCGCCGAGTTGGGGAAACTGTTGCTCGGTCCGGTGGCGGACCGGACCGACAAAACCCGGTTGCTGGTGGCCCCGGACGGGGCGTTGCAGTACGTCCCCTTCGCCGCCCTGTCCCAAACCGCAGGGGAAGACTATCGGCCCCTGATCGTCGATCGCGAGGTGGTGACGCTGCCTTCGGCTTCGGCCCTGGCCGTGTTGCGGCGGGAGATCGCCGGACGGAAACCAGCCGAAAGGACCGTCGCGGTTTTGGCTGATCCGGTGTTCAGCCGCTACGACGAGCGACTTCGGGACAATGGCGCGATCGCCCCGGCCCCCCTGCCGCCGGATTTGGAGCGATCGGCCCGGGAGTCGGGGGTACTCTTCGACCGCCTCCCCTACACCCAGACGGAGGCCGAACAAATTCTCGCCCTCGTCCCCCCCGGGGAATCCACCCGGGAATTCGGCTTTTCCGCCACCCGGGATTTCGCCACCAGTGAGCAACTGAGTCGCTATCGCATCCTCCACTTCGCCACCCACGGCATTCTCAACAGCCAAAACCCGGAACTCTCCGGCTTGGTCCTCTCCCTCCTCGATCCGGACGGTCAACCCCTGAACGGATTTCTGCGGTTGCACGATATTTTTAACTTGAATCTCCCCGCCGATTTGGTGGTGTTGAGCGCCTGCGAAACCGGCTTGGGGCAAGAGGTGCGGGGGGAAGGTTTGGTGGGACTCACCCGGGGTTTCATGTACGCCGGGGCGGCGCGGGTGGTGGTGAGTTTGTGGGCGGTGGACGATCGCGCCACGGCGGAATTGATGGGGATATTTTATCGCAATATGATCGAGGGCGATCGCACTCCGTCGGAGGCCCTGCGGCAGGCCCAAATCGAGATCTGGCGGCAATCCCGCTGGCACTCCCCCTACTATTGGGCGGGGTTTACGGTTCAGGGGGAATGGAACCGTTCAAAATAGGGGGAAATTGTAGTAGGATAGCGGAGAAAAATGCTGTCGAATGACTTATGGACATCCTGGCTTTATTGCGTTTGGCCTCCCATTCCGATCCATCTAACCGAAGACGAGCCCCAGCGCCCCGTCGCCGTCCCATCATCTCACTCGTGGGCGCGATCGCCCTGATTTTATTCCTGGGAATCGGTGAGGCCCACGCCCTCCGCCGGGGCGATCGGGGTTCCCAGGTGAAAGCCCTGCAAGAACAACTCCGCGACGACGGGTATTTTGACGGCCCGGTAACGGGATATTACGACTCCATGACCCGGGAGGCAGTCCGACAGTTTCAGAAAGACAAAGGGTTAAAAATTGATGGCATCGTCGGCCGGAAAACTTTAGCCGCATTGCGGGGGGAAGAAACTACAGTCCGCCCCGATTCGGCGACACCGCAAGACTTGAAAAAAATGCCAACTTTGAAGCCCGGAAGCCTGGGCTTGGAAGTTGTTAGAATTCAGGTTCAACTCAAAAGATTGGGATATTTTAATAGTTCAAAATATGGTTATTATGGATTTTTAACTCAGGCATCTGTCCGGGAATTTCAGCGCGATCGGGGCTTGAAAGTCGATGGAATTGTCGGGCCGCAAACCCGCGCAGCTTTAGCTGATGCTTCCTCTGAAAATACCCCCGTTTCACCTTCCCCAAGGGCGGCGGCTCAAACCCCCCCAGTTTCACCTCCCAAAACCGAACAGCAGGAAGTCCGCCCAACCGCCGTTCAAAGTCCCGCAGCCGCCCCGACGGAAAGCCGAGAAGAAGTGCAATTTAAAATTGACACTTCCACCCGAATTACCCCCCTTGAAATCAAAAGAACGGAGGCGATCGCCGCACCGACTCCCAGCCCGACACCGACGGAATCGCCACAAGAAATGGAAGTTTCGACCGCCGAACTTCCCAATCTAGAAGGGGGATTAAATGCCGCGATCGCCGTCTTGCAAAATCCCAGTTTCGTGGAGGCTCCACCCCGCGATCCCTCCGGGAAAATGACCCACCTCAAAACCATCACCGGCGGACTGTCTCCCAAATCCATCGTCCACTCGGGCACGGGCTTATTTTTCGCCCAAAACATGATGTACCGCCACACAATCACCATCTACGATCGCACCTTTGAATTAATTAAAACCCTCCCCGACAACATCAAACTGTCCGACTTCGGCTTCTCCAAATTCCAGGGAAATTACAAAGGTTCCCCCGTCGAAGCCTCCTTCTCCCCCGACGGCAAATTCGCCTACGTCGCCAACTATAAAATGTACGGCCCCGGCTTCAAGCGTCCCGGCACCGACAAATGTTCTCCGGCGGGAAAACACGACGACAGTTTTCTCTACAAAATAAACACCGAAACCCTCACCATAGAACAAGCCATTCAAGTGGGACCGGTTCCCAAATTTAACGCCGTCACGCCGGACGGACGGTTCGTTTTGGTGAGCAATTGGTGCGGCTGGGATTTGAGCGTCGTCGATACCCAAACGGACGAGGAAATCAAACGCATCAAAATCGGCCGCTACCCCCGAGGAATCGCCGTCCATCCCGACTCGAAAACCGCCTATGTGGCGGTGATGGGTTCCACCCAAATCGCCCGCGTCAACCTGGAAGATTTTTCCGTCAGTTGGCTGAACAATGTCGGCCGTGCCCCCCGCCATCTCAATATTAGCCCGGACGGAAAGTTTCTCTACGTCACGTTAAATTCCGAAGGCAAGGTGGCAAAACTCGACTTATCGACGGGGAAAATTATCAAAAAAATCACCACCGGAAAAAACCCGAGAAGCATGGCAATTTCCGACGACGGTCAATTTCTATACGTGGTGAATTACAAATCGAATACAATGAGTAAAGTTCGCACCGAAGACATGAAAATCATCCACAGCGTCCGCGTCAACCACCACCCCATCGGCATCACTTACGACCCCCAAATGCGACAGGTTTGGGTCGCCTGCTATTCCGGAAGCGTGATGGTCTTTCAAGATTGATAATTGTCGTCGATCCCCCTCCCGTCCCCCTTGAAAAGGGGGAGGCGAATTGAGCCCCCTCCCGTCCCCCTTGAAAAGGGGGAGGCGAATT
>NZ_JAYFER010000244.1:0-10283 GCF_055795065.1 Lyngbya sp. CCY1209 | reverse complement strand
GTCAGTTAAGACTTAGGCTGGTCAGCTACCTAAAGGAGAGGCATGAAGCCCCGTCTCTTTAGAGCGGGGTGCTGACATTGCTATATTGGAGACTGTGGCGGCGGGCGATCGCCCCAGGGGGGGCGCGGGGGGCGCGAGACTCGGAAACTCAAACACCCCGATTCGATCGCCTTGCGGATGACGGTCGATAACCGATGACCCGACTCTCGAAAACCGCCCGCTGCACCCTGCCATAACGGTCGATCGCATCAATTATCGCCCCCCGACAACTTCGCTGTCAATTGGGTTCTTGCAGATACCCAATTTCGTCACAAATCTCAATTTATATCCGGGTCGAACTCCGGATTTTTGGGGATACTGAAATAAAACTTACTCCCCACTCCGACCTCGGATTCTACCCAGATTTTACCGCCGTAGCTTTCGACAATTTTTTGGCAAATAGAAAGGCCGATTCCCGTCCCCGGATACTGTTGGTTGGCGTGCAGGCGGGTGAAAATTTTAAAAATACGGTCGAAGTCTGTTTCCGGAATGCCGATGCCGTTGTCGGACAGGCAAAAAATCCAATCCTGCCCCGCTTCCGAGGCGGCGACGTGGATTTGGGGGGCGACGTCATCCCGGCGATATTTGAGCGCATTTCCGATCAGATTTTGAAACACCTGCCCCAGTTGAATTGGCTCGGCGATGGCGGCGGGCAAAATATCCCAACTGACGGCGGCATTTTTCGCTTCGATCTCCGGCTGCAAATCCCTCAAAACTTGCTCCAAAATCCGGTTGCAATCGGTCAACTGCAAGGGGATATCGGGGGTGTCGCAGCGGCAGTAGGTGAGCAGATCTCGAATTAGCCGCTGCATCCGAATGGAAGCCTCTACAGTCCCCTCGATATAGGTTTTTTCCCTTTCATCCCATCGATCGCCACGTTCGGCTTTAAGCAACTGAGAAAATGCGATCAAACTGGTCAAAGGTTGTTGCAGGTCGTGGGCGACGACCGATGCAAATTGTTCGAGTTCTCGATTCGATCGCGTCAGTTTTTGATTGATTTCTTCCAATTGATCGCACTGTTTCGCGAGCTGTCGCTTCTGGTTCGCGATGGCGATCTGATGGTCAATTCGCGCTAAAACCTCTTTGACATGGAAGGGTTTGGAGATGTAATCGCTGCCACCAATTTTAAAACTTTTTATCTTTTCTTCTTGGCTATTTAAAGCGCTCAAAAAAAAGACCGGTATATCTTTTGTTTGGGGCTGACTTTTCAGAAGTTGACACACCTCGTAACCGTTCAAAAACGGCATCATAATATCGAGTAAGATCAGATCTGGCGGCTCGGAAGATGCGGCGACGAGGGCTTGTTTTCCATCGATGACTCGTCGCACCTCGTAGCCATTTTGGGTCAGCATTTCAAACAAAATCTGCAAATTTTCGGGTTGATCATCGACGATCAAAATATCTCCGTTTCGGGAGGAGGAAGGTGATTCATTCATGTTTTTAATGACCAAAAAAAGAAAATAAATGGATTTAAAAATGGGAGTCCGACCGCCACAATTCCGGCGGTTGTGAAGTCATTCTGAAAAAGATCGGGCTCCCGACACCCCCAATTCTGGGGGTTCTTACTCTGTAGTTTTCACCCATCATTTCACATTGCTATATAGTGATTGGCAATTACTGAAAATTAAGCGGGTTTCAAAAAATGGGTTGAAAAAATTGAGTCTTTTGGGACGCTCTGAATCCGCCGAAACTTGTTCGACAGAGGGACCCGCGATCGCATTTTATCTAGTTCGGATCAATTGTCGGATTTAAACCCTAGTTTTTGACGCAAGTATCGCGTCCGTGTACCGACAATTTTGATGGGGAAATCAACCTTCAAATCCTGATGGGAAACGGATCTGATAACTGGTACTTTTATGTTTATCATGGAAAGCCAAAAATGTCAAGCTTATATCAAATCCGGTTGAATGCAATGCCGTTGTTTTGCATTTTTACCAACTTTTCCCACTTTTCCCACTTTTCCCACTTTTTCCGCGTTCTCATCTGTCGATCGCGGATCGTTGCTATCTATGATGTTTCTTCAATTTAAAATAAAACTTCGTCCCCAATCCGACCGTGGATTCGACCCAAATTTGACCGCCGTAGCTTTCGACAATTTTTTTGCAGATCGACAGGCCGATCCCCGTGCCGGGATACTTGTTGAAACCGTGCAGGCGAGTGAAAATTTTAAAGATGCGATCGAAGCTTTTTTCCGGGATGCCGATGCCGTTGTCCGCCACGCAAAAAAGCCAATGCCGTCCTTCTTCAGAAACGGTGATGCGGACTTGGGGGGCGACGCCATCGCGGCGATATTTGATGGCATTTCCGATCAGATTCTGAAAGACTTCTCCGAGTTGGATGGGGTCAGCCATGACGGCGGGCAAAAGGTCGGAAGTGACGGTGGCATTTGTCGCCTCGATCTCCAACCTCAAATCGCTCAAAACCTGCTCCAAAACTGGGTTGCAGTCGGTCAACTGCAAGGGGGCGGGTGGCGTGTCGCAGCCGCAGTAGGTGAGCAGATCTCGAATCAGCCGCTGCATCCGGGTGGCGGAGGTGACGATGCGATCGACGTAGGAGGCGGCTTTTTCGTCGAATTGACCTTCATATTCGATCTGGAGTAACTGGGCGAAAGCCTTCAAACTGGTGAGGGGTTGTTGGAGGTCGTGGGAGACGACGGAGGCGAACTGTTCGAGTTCCCGATTCGATCGCAATAATTTTTGATTCAACTCTTCCAATTTCCCGTACTGTTCGGCGATCTGCCGTCGCTGGCGTCCGATGGTGAGTTGATTTTCGATTCTCGCCAAAATTTCCCTCAATTCAAAGGGTTTGGAAATGTAGTCCACCCCCCCGACATCGAACCCCCTGACCTTTTCAGAGACATCCTTGAGGGCGCTCAAAAAAATCACCGGGATCTCCTTCGTCCGGGGCTGGCTTTTGAGCAACTGACAGACCTCGTAGCCGTTCAAACCGGGCATCATGATATCGAGTAAAATCAGGTCGGGCGGTTCGGAGGCGGCGGCGGTGAGGGCTTGTTTCCCGTTGATGACGCGGCGGACATCGTAGCCCTGTCCGGTCAGCATATCGAACAGAAGCCGCAAATTTTCGGGCTTGTCATCGACGACCAAAATATCTCCCTTGGGATAGACTTCTGGGGGTTCATCCATGTTTTCCGGGCTCGATCAACTCAATAATTCGGTCAAAGTAGAGGTGGTTGACGTACCAAGTCAACCCTTCTGCCAACTCGGCGCGATCGCTGGGAATCTGGGCAATTAAATCTCGCAATTTGGATTCCCGGGCGGCGAGGGCCGCTTGGTAAAACTGGGCGTTCCATTCCTCGCCCAGAGTCGCCAGGTTCGCCAGATTCAAAGTTGGGGAGAGTGATGGGGGCGCGTCAGACGGAGGAGAACCGGAGGACTCATAAATATAGTTTACTCCCAGATGATGGGCGATGCACTCCAACAGGGCGGCGGTGCGAAAGGGTTTTTCGATCAAATCGTCGCAGCCGGCGGCGAGGATCGACGATCGCCCCGACTCGAAAACGTGGGCGGTGATGGCGACGATCGCCACGGATTCGCCCCCGGGGTCTCGCCGGATCTGGCGGGTGGCTTCGTAGCCGTCCATGACAGGCATCCTCATGTCCATCAAAATCAGGTGGGGACGCCACTGTCGCCAGCAGTCCAGCGCTTCCCGGCCATTTTCAGCGGGACGGACTTCAAATCCGATGGGAACCAGGAGATCGACCAACAATTTTCGGTTGGCGGGGTTATCCTCGGCCACCAAAATGCGGGGGGTTCGTTGGTCCCGGACCAGGGCGATGGGATTTTCCGGAGTCCCCGCCTCCGGGAGGGATGCGGGAGGGTGGACTTTGAGGGAGATGTGGAAGGAGAACCGGCAGCCGCGGCCCGGATGAGAGGCGACGGCGAGGGTGCCGCCCATCAACTGCACGTACTGGCGGGCGATCGCCAGGCCCAAACCGGTGCCCTGCTGGGAGTTACGGCCCGTTTCCGTCTGGACGAAGGGCTCGAACAGGAGTTCCTGTTCTTCCGCGCCGATCCCCGGCCCGGTGTCTTCCACCTCGAAGTGAAGTTGGCCGATGCTGGGGAGCGATCGCACCCGCAGGGTGACGCGGCCGATCGCGGTAAATTTGATCCCATTATCGAGCAAATTGAGCAGGACCTGCCGCAATTTGGCTTCATCGGTTTCGACGTATTCGGGGACCCCCTCTCCCACGTCGATCTCCAACGTCAACCCCTTGGCGCCGGCCCGCAGTTGCAACATCGCGTTCAGGTGCCCGACCAGGGACCGCAGGTTGAAAACGGTTTCAGTGAGGGTGACTCGGCCGGCTTCAATTTTGGCGAGGTCAAGGATTTCGTCGATCAGGGAGAGCAGGTATTCTCCGGACTGCCGGACGATCTGGAGGGACTCCTGCTGGCGGGGGTCCAAATGGGCGTCCTGTTGCAGGAGTTGGGCGAAGCCGAGGATGGCGTTGAGGGGGGTGCGGAGTTCGTGGCTCATGTTGGCGAGAAATTGGCTCTTGGCGCGGTTGGCCGCGTCGGCGGCTTCTTTGGCCCGCTGCAGTTGGGCGAACAGTTCCGCCTGGTAGATGGCGACGCCCAACTGGCCGGCCACCTGGTTGAGCAATTTCACTTCCCCGGAGAGCCACTGGCGGGGGGCGTTTTGATACATCACCAACAGCCCCCACAGGGTTTCGCCGACGTGGACGGGTACGCTTACATAGGCTTGGATTTCCAAGTGGTGCAACAGTTGCCGGTGGGGTTCGGGGAGGGAGGTGTCTTCGAGGCGATGGACGATGACGATTTCCCCGGACTGGGGAGACGGGATGCCCGGGGTGATGTCGGGGGAGTCGGGATGGTCGGCGATCCGGGTTCGCAGGTGGGGGGCCAGCAACTCGCAGGCGATCTCGCCGCCCCAGTTGTCGTTGAAGCGGTAGATGGCGACGCGATCGCAGGTCAAGATCGCCTGTACGTCCTGGGTGGTACTCTCGAAAATCTTCTCCAAATCGAGGGTCTGGCGCATTTGTTGGATCACCTGGGCGATCGCCATTTCCCGGACTATCGTCTCCCGCAGGGCGTCCTCGGCCATGATGCGATCGTTGAGTTCCACCTGCAACTGCTGGTAGAGTTGGGCCTGCTGGATGGCGATCGCCAGTTGGGTGGCCAGTTGTTTGATCAGTTGGATTTCCCACTGTTCCCAGTAGCGGGGGACTTGGCATTGGTGGACGACCAGCAATCCCCACCAATCGTCTCCCTCACAGATGGGGACCGCCAGGCGGGATTTAGCCGGTAAGGCGATCTGGCGGTCGGAAAAGACGGCGAAAATCTCGGAGTCCGCCTTGCAGACTAGGTGGGGGTAGCCGACAAAATAGCGCGGGTCGCCCTCGGGTATGCAGGGGTCGTCCCGATACCGACAGCCGACGATCGCTTCGATGCCGGGGGCGGCGGATTCGTGGGTGACGGTGTGGCCGCCGGACTCGGAGCGCAGGATCAGCACCCGGTCTAGTTGCAGCAGCGATCGCAACTCATCGACGGTATTTTGGAGAATTTCGTCGAGGTCGAGCGATCGGCTGATGCCGAGGGTGAGTTGGTAGAGCAGGTGTTCCCGCTCGAGCTGCTGTCGCAACTGGGCTTGCGATCGCTTGCGATCGGTGATGTCCTCGGCGATGCCGGCCACCCGCACCACCTCCCCCCGCTCGTCGAAAATCGGAAAGGCGCGATCGCAGATCCAGCGCATCTCGCCGTCGGGCCGGAAAATCCGGTACTCCCGCATCGCCACCCGGCCCGCTTCCACCCGGCAAAAATGCAGGATGATGTCTTCCCGATCCTCGGGGTGCACTCCCTCCAGCCAGGAGAAGGGGTCGTCGTAGACGCTGCGGGTGCTGCGCCCCCAGATCTGTTCGTAGGCGGGGCTGACGTAAAACACCTTGTCGCCCCGGGGGCTGGTGAGCCAGAAGACGTCTTGAATGTGGTTCACCACCTGGCGGAACCGTTCCTCGCTCTCCCGCAGGGCTTCCAAAGCCTTTTGCCGCTCGGTGAGATCCCGGAAGCAGACGACGTAGAAGGGTTCCCCCCGCCACTCGGTCGAAGCCACGCTCATCTCGGCTATCACCATCCCCCGCCGGGGGTTCAAAATGCCCAACTCCGCCACGTCTCCGACGACGATGGGCAGTCCCAATTCGCGATCGACGAAGGCTTCGGGGGGGCGGCCGAACAGGTCGAGGGCGGCGGGGTTGGCGGCGCGGACGATGCCCCGGCGATCGACCATCAAAATGCCGTCGGAGATGCTGTCGAAGATGACCTGGAGGCGGGCTTCGGCTTCCTTGTGGGCGGTGACGTCCTGGGCGGCGCCGAGGATTTGGGTGGGGTGGCCGCTCTCGTGGCGGGTGAAGGGGACTTCCTGCGATCGCAGCCAGCGATAAGACCCGTTTTTGTGGCGGAGGCGGTATTCCATCTCGACCATTTCCCCGTCCGCCAATGTCGCGATGCGGTCGGGGAGGGTTTGCAATTTGGGCAAGTCGTCGGGGTGGATGTGTTCCCAGAAAAAGCGATCGCCGAGATGTTGCACCTCCTCCGGGGTGTAGCCGAGGATGTTGATGACCGAGCGGTTGACGTAGCGGTTGCGGAGGGTTTTGGCGTCGTAGACGTAGAGGAGTTGGGGGGAGGCGTTGGCGATGGTTTCGATAAACAATTTGCTCTGATAGAGTTGTTCTTCCGATCGCTTGCGATTGGTGATGTCGAGGACGGTTCCGAATAATGTCAGGACCCGCCCTTCGGGGTTGCAGATGGGGTTTCCCTTAGCCAGGACGTGCCGTTGCTCCCCGTCGGGCCGCAAAATCCGCAGTTCGAGTTCGTAGGATTGCTTTTCCGCGATCGCTTGCTCGACGGTGGTTTGCCAGCGATCGCGATCGTCGGTCGCGATCTGCTCCCGGTGTTCGGCGAAGGTGGGCGCGGGTGACTCAGGGTCGAGCCCGAAAATCCGAAAGGTCTCTTCCGACCAGAGGATTTCCCCGGTGCCCACGTCAAATTCCCAACTGCCGACGTGGGCGATTTTTTGGGCTTCGGACAGGTGTACTTTTTCCCGCATCAGGGCCCGGGCGATCTTCTGGCGATCGGTGACATCCCGGTAGGCGCTCAAAAACCACTGTTCGCCATTGACGTTGACGAGGGAGGTGGAGACGAGGAGGACTTTGCGGGTGCCGTCCTTGGCGACGATTTCGGTTTCCACCTCCCGCATTTCCAGGGCTTCTTTTGCCTCTTGGATGCCCAATTGGGCTTGCCGGTAGTCGGCCGGGTCGGGGTAGAGGCGGGCGAGAAAGTCTTGGCAGTCGTTGGCTTCTTCCCCGGTGTAGCCGGTGAGGGTCTGCATTTGGGAATTGAAAATGACGAATTCGCCGGATTTGTTGCTGAGGGTGATGCCTTCCCCCACCGTGTCGATGACCGTCAGTAGCCGTTCCGTCAGGGCCATAATTTCCGCTTCCGCCCGTTTGCGATCGCCGATATCTTCGACCACGGCGACAAAATATTGGGGGGTTTCATCCTCCCAGAC
This sequence comes from Lyngbya sp. CCY1209, assembly GCF_055795065.1. Taxonomy (NCBI): domain Bacteria; kingdom Bacillati; phylum Cyanobacteriota; class Cyanophyceae; order Oscillatoriales; family Microcoleaceae; genus Lyngbya; species Lyngbya sp. CCY1209. Next base: position 2,702 of record NZ_JAYFER010000244.1, on the reverse strand, counting down.
CACGGACACGCTTAAATGGGCCCACACGGGGAAACCCCGGGCGTGGATGTAGCGTTTTTCGACGGTGAAGGTCTGGATTTCCCGGGCGAGGAGTCGGCGGATCAGGTCGAGGTTCCCGGGCAGGTCGTCGGGGTGGGTGAGGTCTTGAAATGTCAGTTCCGAGAGTTCTTCGACACCGTAACCCACGATGTCGGCAAATTTCTGATTCACCCGCAGGAACCGCCCCGAAGTATCCACCTGTACGATCCCCACCCCGGCCTGGGTGAAAATGCTGCGGAAAATCTCCTCACTCTGCCGACGTATGGCTTCGGCTTTTTTGCGATCGCCCATATCCCGGACGATGGAGATGATTTCACCGTCGTCGGTGGCGACGATTCGCGCTTCGTAGTGTTGCGGTTCCCGAAAGCGGCCGTTGGCGGGGAGGTCGTACTCGAACCGCTGCATCCGGCCGGTTTCGAGGGCTCCTCGGTGGGTCTGAATCAAACCTTCGGCGACGGCTTCGGGCAGGACGGCCCGGATGGTTTGGCCCAAAAATTCTTCGGGGGGCACCCAGGTGGGAAAGGTATGGGAGGGTTTGTAGTCGAGAAAGGTGCCGTCTTCGGCACAGCGGACGACCAGATCGGGGATGGCATCCAACAGGGCGCGGTTGCGGGCTTCGCTGTGGGTGAGGGCCTCCTGGACTTTTTTGCGATCGCCGATGTCGATGTCGATGCCGTCTACGATAATATCGCCGTTTTCTCTGCGGGAGAATTGGGCACGATCTTGAATCCAGATGATTTCGCCGGTGGCGGAAACCAGTCGATATTCCAAACAGGTCGTTCCGAGGGTTTCGGACATCTCGCTCACCTTCCGGACGATGCGATCGCGATCGTCGGGGTGAATCCAGGACAGGAAATCGACATCGGCCCGATCGATCATTTCTCGGGGATCGAGTCCCAAAAGCTGCCGGTAGCCCGGACTCAGGTAGGGGAACGTCACCCGCCCGTCCCCGTGGTAAATGGCGCGGTAGACGCCGCCGGGAATGTTGCTGACGACGGATTGGAGGCGATCTTCGGCCCCCTTGCGATCGCCGATATCCCGCACCGCCGCGATCAGATAATCCGGTGTTCCGTCGGGTTTTCGCACGACGGTGAGGGTCAGTTGTACCCACACCACGGAACCATCGGCGCGGAGGTAGCGCTTTTCGAGGCTTTCTCGGTCGATTTCTCCGCGGCTGAGTTGCCGCCAATAGCTTTCGGTGCGATCGCGATCGTCGGGATAGGTAATATTTTGGCAGGTTTGCCGCCGCAGTTGGTCGCGGTCATATCCGAGAATCTGACAAAATGTGTCGTTCGCCGAGAGCAATTCCCCGGTGGGGGCGACGTGGCACAGTCCCACCTCCACTTCCTCGAAAGTCCTGCGAAAGCGGTCATTGTCCCGGCCCCGTGCGACGGCCAACCCCAACCGCAGCGATCGCTCCACGATGGCCGCCGTCAGTTGACGTTTTTCCAGATAGTCCGCCGCCCCCAATTTTACCGCCGCCATCCCCTCCAATGGCGTCTCCACCAATCCGACGACGGGTTTCGGCGCGGCGCGACCGATCCAAGTTTCCAGGGAATGGCTCGAACCGTCCACCAGATACAGATCGTAGCCGGAAAGCTCGGTTTCCCCTTCCGAGACGCGATGGAGATTGACTCTGAGCAATTGCAGGGATTTGAGCAGGCGACGGAGGCGGCGATCGCACCCGTGATCTTCGGTGACGAGAAGAACGTTGACAGGCTCGGGTTTCATAGGTCAAAAGAAAACGGAAAATTAACAATTATTAATGATTAATTGTTAATTATTTTCTAGCCACGCGATCGCCGCATCTTTCTCGTCCCAAGAAAAGCACCTGACTTCAATTCCGGGGACCAGCCGGTTGCTAATATCCGCCAGACGACTCAGCCAGCCGCGATCGCAGACCACGGCTTTCCGGTTAAAATCCTTGAAATGCCCGAATGCCAACCGCAAATCTTCCCACAGGGCCTCGGGGCCGATGCCGCCCAAGTGCCGCACTTCCACGTAGACTTGCAGGGGCCCGTGCGACTTCAGCCGTTCTTCAATCAAGGTGGCGAGGTTCCTGACATCTCGCGTCTCGATTCCCCCGTCGATCTTCACTCCGACAATACTCCCGCCCGTCGGCAAAATTTCCATCGTCATCAGTCCCTCCTCCGGCACCGATTCAATCGAGTTATACGATCATTTATAGCATTTCTCAAACCGGTCAACTCCGCCGATCAATTTTTCGGGGAATCGACAATTCAATCATCAATTATCCATTATCAATTATCCATTATCAATTATCCATTATCCGTGGTATGATCAAAATAATGTTGAATTAATGCCTTCTATTGATGCCCCTGTTTTCCCAACTTCCCACGCCCGAGGTGCTGCAATGGCTCTCGGCTGGACGGTTGGCGAGTCGTTTCCACCGGGCGATCCGGCTGTGGGTGCTGCTGAGTCGCTTCTACGGGGTCGGCAGAAATTGGGCGACGGAACTTCCCCAACGGTTCAACTACGGGGCGGTCCGCGATCGCCTGTTCGCCCCCACCCACCCCAAGAGCGATCGCCTGAGTGCGGAAGAGATCACTTCCACCTGTGCGGACATCACGTAAAATCTCCGATACGTTTGGAAGCTCTGTCTCTTTAGAGCAGGGAGGAAAAACGAACGGCGGCTTTAGTCG
>NZ_JAYFER010000243.1:0-2142 GCF_055795065.1 Lyngbya sp. CCY1209 | reverse complement strand
TCCCCAATCATCGACCGATGATTTTGGCTGGTAGGGGCGCAAGGCTTGCGCCCTCGGGGAATTGATTCCCAAGCGGTGCGGATATTCAACCGGATTCGATCTGAAAACCGGCCAATTGTCCGATATGGCAATGTGAAATGATTCGTGAAAAATTGTCGGCTCAAAGCCCCCAGAATTGGGGGTTTGGGGGCGCGACTACTTACAAATGGTTTCCGATCGCTATATGCAACGGGAGAATGCGGCGATCGCATCAAAGCCCCCAGAATTGGGGGTTTGGGGGCGCGGCGATCGCATCAAAGCCCCCAGAATTAGGGGTTTGGGGGCGCGGCGATCGCATTTTAATCCCAAAACCGGCCAATTGCTCCACTTGCAACGGGACAATCCGGCGATCGCATCGTAATCTGAGAGAGTGTTAAGATAAATGTTCGGGTGGCCAGGTGGGGGAACCGGGGGCGGTAAAATGTTGATTGTCAAGATGGGAAGCCCAAACCGTCGGCGATTCGCGATAGCGCACCTATCGCTGTCCGTCCCTCACCCGGACTTCAGACTGCAATCTCGGCGATCGATTACCCAACCCATCACTCCTCAATCCTTCACTTCAAAGTAACAAGCCCTTACAATTCTGGATAGATTAATTAACCCAATTCATCCAAACAACCATGACCGTCAAAAAAGGAAGTTTTGTTCACGTCGTCCGGGAAAAGCTAGAAAACAGCCTAGAAGTAGCCGCCAGCGACTCCCGGCTTCCCCCCTACCTATTTGAAACCAAAGGGGAAGTCATGGACACCAAAGGAGACTACGCCTTCGTCAAATTTGGCCGAGTTCCGACCCCCGCCATGTGGCTGCGGATCGACCAGTTGGAAGACGCCAAATAGGAGATTTTCGGGCCCAGAAGGAGCCAGGAGAGTCGGGTTACTGTCAAATCAATGGGCGGACGGGGGGAAATCCACCTTCCCCCTTTCCCCATCGCTTCTCATCTGGCGCTGTCCTCACATTCGGTACACAAAGATGACTAGCCTATTTTTCCCTCCTTCCTGCCACCCCACCCGCGTTTCCATCATCGGCGCCGGAAAAGTCGGCGGCACCCTCGCCCAGCGCATCGCGGAAAGTAACGTGGCCAACGTCGTCCTCCTCGATGTCGTGGAAGGGTTGCCGCAGGGCGTCGCCCTGGACCTGATGCAAGCCGGATCGGTCGAAGGCCACGATCGCAAAATTCAGGGCACCAACGACTACGCCGACACCGCCGGATCGGATGTCGTCGTCATCACCGCCGGACGGCCCCGCACCCCCGGCATGAGTCGCAGCGACCTGATCGAAACCAACGCCCCCATCGTCGCCAAAGCCGCCGCCGAAGCGATGGCCTACTCCCCCGACGCCGTATTTTTGATCGTCACCAACCCCCTAGACGTGATGACCTACATCGCATGGCAGGTGACGAAACTCGCCCCCTTCCGCATCATGGGCATGGCCGGGGTATTGGACTCCGCCCGGTTCCAAACCTTCATCGCGATGGAATTAAACGTCTCCGTCGCCGACGTCAGCGCCACCGTCATGGGAAGCCACGGCGATTTGATGGTTCCCCTCCCCCGCTACTCCACCGTCAACGGCATCCCCATCACCGAATTACTCGACGAAGCCACCATCCACCGACTCATCGATCGCACCCGCAACGGCGGCGCCGAAATTGTCGGGCTCCTGAAGACGGGCGGCGCCTACTACGCCCCCGCTTCTTCAATTCGGATGATGGTCGAATCGATCTTACTCAACCGCCGCCGCCTGCTGCCCACCTCCGCCTATCTCCAAGGCGAATACGGCATGAAAGACATCTTCCTGGGCGTCCCCTGCTGGCTGGGTTGCCGCGGCGTGGAACGGGTGTTGGAATTGCCCCTCACCGACGATGAACGGCACGCCCTGGAAACCTGCGCGGCGTCGGTCCGGGAGGGCATCGAAAAAGCCGACTCGATTTTGGCGAGCACGGCCGGACTGAAGTTCTAAAAAATATACTCTGTAGGGGCCCCTGGCTTGCCCCCCCACCCGAAAAATTGATACCGGGCTGTTTATTGCGATCGATTGTGGTGTTCTTGAGGCGATCGCAAAAAGGAAAATTGCCGGAGGGCGAATGCCATTCGCCCCTACATTTTT
>NZ_JAYFER010000242.1:0-6483 GCF_055795065.1 Lyngbya sp. CCY1209 | reverse complement strand
TTAAATGAGGCGATCGGATCTGAATCCACAGGCAAGATGCCCGATGCTCCGTTGGGAATTTTGCCTCATTTTAGCCGAAACGGTCTACTACGTTTCGATACCGGATCGGTTCGACTCTCCTACGAGCTTTGATGTCAATCTGATATTATTTTGCATTTCCATGAATGGGAAGATTCAGTTGATATCGAATGGTGGAATAAACCACTTTGTAAGAAACATTGACACCGTACTTTTCCTCCAACCACGTTTGCACGTCACAGTAGGTTGTGAACCCGGAATTGGCGTGGTTGAGTCTTTGGACTAACGCCTGCATCGCATCGGGGGGAATTTTACGCCGGCGCCCGTTCGCATATTTATTATTGAGCAACAGTGTCAATCCCCCTTTTTTATACTTGCCGAACCAACGATGGAGCGTAATTCGATTCACTTCCAGCATCGTTGCCAAGTTGGTGATCGTCTTCACTTCCTGCGTTTTTAACAAGTAAAGTGCCCGGATTTTGGTCAGATTATAGGGCGATGTTGCTTCGGCTGTCAACCTCCTGAGTTCTTCGGGCGTTTCCCTGATTTTTGTGTGGTTAAACCTCATAACTTTTCCCCACGGCGATCGACGAGTCATAGAATGGCTAGAATAAAATTAGCCCCGGGATTTAATTCGAGGGCTAATTTTTGCAATATTTGACGACAGCCGAGACAGGTTTAGAAACAGAACTTGCCATTTATTTTCATGAATTGGAGTCGGCAAGAACTGATGGACAGCCCCCCTGGCTTGAATTTTATGTAACCTCTTCGGACTGAATTGGTGCTTTGAATAGGTGAGACCATGTCCGGCTTGTCGCCTTACATAAGAGGATAGCAAAATTCAACTGTCATTGCCCAGCAATGCATGGGGAAAGTCCGCTTTTCTGATGCCTCCAAAGTGCAGGGCTTGAGGGCAGAGGCAGCAAAATATGGCTTTGGGTAGAGGTTTCGGGCATCGATCTGGGGTTAGATCGGATGAAATGTCATTCTCGAACCCTTTCAAATTACCCACAAAACCCACTTTTAGAATTATCCAGTTTCCCACCAATCCCACTTTTTTGGATGGGTGGAGTTTGAGAGGCCGGCTCCGCAATTCACGGCGGACTCGGCTTGACAAAATCCCCGAAGTATGATCACAATTATAAATCTTGCTCTTCAGACCGTTTCCAAATTCCTCCATTCCTATGTCCCCCCTTCGGCGCTTGTTTCGGTACGCGGACCGCTACCGCCCCCAAATTTGGCAGGCCTGCACCTGCTCGGTCCTCAACAAAATTTTCGACCTGGCTCCCCCGGTACTGATCGGCGCGGCGGTTGATGTGGTGGTCAACCAGCAGGACTCGTTTATCGCCGGATGGGGAATCGAGGATGTCAGAGCCCAACTGATCGCCCTATCGGTTCTGAGCGCGATCGTGTGGGGTTTGGAGTCCCTATTTGAATATATCTACAAATTGCTGTGGCGCAACCTCGCCCAAACCATCCAGCACGAACTCCGCCTGGACGCCTACACCCACCTACAAAACCTGGAACTGTCCTACTTCGAGGAACGGAGCACGGGCAGTCTGATGGCAATTCTCAACGACGATATCAACCAACTGGAGCGGTTTCTGGACGTTGGCGCCAACGAAATTTTACAGGTGACGACCACCGTGGTTCTCGTCGGGGGCGGATTTTTTATTTTCGCCCCCCAGGTGGCTGGGCTGGCGATGCTGCCGATGCCGTTCATTATTTGGGGTTCGGTGCTGTTTCAAAATCGCCTGGCGCCCCGCTATGCCGAGGTGCGGGAAAAGGTGAGTGTTCTCAACGGCCAGTTGTCGAATAATTTGACGGGAATCACCACCATAAAAAGTTTCACGGCGGAGGATTACGAAGCCCGACGGATCGATCGCCAAAGTGAGGCGTACCGGCAGGCAAACCGGCGGGCGATCGCGCTTTCGTCTGCGTTCATTCCCCTGATTCGGGTATTCATTTTATTCGGCTTTATCGCCACCCTTTTGATCGGCGGTTTGCAGGCGATAGAAGGACAGTTGGCGGTGGGAACCTACAGCGTCCTGGTATTCATCACCCAGCGGCTGTTGTGGCCCCTGACTCGGTTGGGCGATACCTTCGATCAATACCAACGGGCGATGGCGTCCACGACTCGGGTGATGAATTTGCTCGACACCCCGATCGCCACCCATCCCGGCGACATTTCCCTCCCCGCCTCGGAAGTCCGGGGAGAAATCGAGTTGAAAAATATCACGTTTTCCTACGATTCCAAAACGCCAGTTTTGCAAAATCTATCCCTGCACATTCCGGCGGGCGACACGATCGCGATCGTGGGTTCGACGGGTTCGGGAAAGAGTACCCTGGTGAAACTGTTGTTGCGGTTGTACGAGGTGCGATCGGGGACGATTTTCCTGGACGGGATGGAACTGCAAACTGTCAAATTGCGGGACCTGCGGCGGGCGATCGGTTTGGTGAGTCAGGATGTCTTTCTCTTTCACGGAACCGTGGCGGAAAATATCGCCTACGGGACCTTCGATGCCGATTTTTCCGATATCGTCAATGCGGCGAAAATTGCGGAGGCGGACGATTTTATCCGCCGTTTTCCCCTGGGTTACGAAACCATCGTGGGGGAACGGGGACAGAAGTTGTCGGGGGGACAGAGACAGCGGATCGCGATCGCCCGGGCGGTGTTGAAAAATCCCCCCATCCTAATTTTGGACGAGGCGACGTCGGCGGTGGATAACGAGACGGAAGCCGCTATCGAGCGATCGCTCGAACACATCACCCAAAATCGCACCACGATCGCGATCGCCCACCGCCTCTCCACCATCCGCAACGCGGATTGCATCTACGTCATGGAACACGGGAAATTGATCGAACGGGGGCGGCACGAAGATCTGTTGGACAAACGGGGGGTTTACGCCGGATTGTGGCGGGTTCAGTCGGGGTTGAGATGAGAATGAGGGTGTGGGGTATGTAGGGGCGCAAGGCTTGCGCCCTGCCCTGATTTTAGATTCTTCCCATCTTGGCCCCTCCGCCTCCTCTGCCCCGGTCGCCCCTCCGCTCTGTCTTTGATTCTCTGGTGGGGGTGGAGGGCATAAAATCCACCGATGCACCTTATCGGACACAATACGCGCCGATTCTACCTTTTGTGATATTTTCTGGGATTGCCGCCCAAAAGTCAAGCAAAAATGATAAAAATTGGAAAATTAATGGGGGTGTTGACAAGATTGTAGCACGAGTGTAATATTGAGTTGAGATTCCGGGAAAACGCCGGTCAGGCTTGGGGAGGTGAGGGTTGTGAAATTGGCGGAAGCCTTGATTTTACGGGCGGACATACAGAAGCGGATCGCACAGTTGGAAAGCCGTCTGACCCGCAGTGCGAAAGTCCAGGAAGGGGAAGAACCCCCGGAAGATCCGCAGAAATTAATAGAAGATCTGGAAAACTTGACCGGGGAATTGCTCAGTTTAATTCGGCGGATCAACCGCACGAATTCTGTCACCCCGATGGGGGACAGAATGCTGTCCGATGCCCTGGCGGAACGGGATGTTTTGAAGTTAAAATATAAAGCATACAACGCCCTCATCAACGAAGCATCCCAGCGATTTAATCGCTACAGTCTTTCGGAGGTGCGGATGGTCAGCACGGTCAATATCGCCGATTTGCAGCTATTGCTCGACCATTTGGCGCGAGATCATCGGGAGTTGGACGCTAAAATTCAGGCGTTGAACTGGCAAACTGAGTTAATCGAAAACTGAATACTTGTTGGTAGCCAAAGGAACGGAAGCGAGTACAACCCGCCCACTGGGAAAGTTGGGACTGTCAGAAATGACATTGGTTAACGATACGGGGGGCAGTATCGCGGGTTCGATCCCCGAAAATTACAACTGATGCCCAGTATTGTTACAAGCGTACCGTGTAATTTGCACATTTTACGACCGCGTACTGGTCTGTTATTTTGGCGAGGGTGGGTTCGGGGATATTTCAAGAGAAAGGAGGTTAAAAAATGTTTGCTAATGCGTTTCAAAATAATACGGCAACTTTTGTAACTGCCTCCTTTGTACTGGGCGGTCGCACCTCATCTTCGAGTTGATTGAATAGTCCGGTAGGGTGCGTTCCCGCCGATCCGTCATCGGTCAATTTGGTTGTTGAGGGTTAGGAACGCACCGACGCGAGATTTGAGGAGGCAGGCACAGAGGCACTGCCCCCAAAATTAAGGGATCGGAGCATCAAAAATGATCCCCAATTAATTGAAAAAATAGGAGGAAAGATTGATGAGTTTCGCCTCCGATTATATTTGGGATGTTTGGAGTGAAACTGCCGAACTGTCCTGGGATTGTCAGAACTCCCTTTTTTCTGGGGGAATGAATTGGCAGTTTCGGGATTATCTCTCGACGCTGATAGGTTGCGGGAATGAGAGTTCGGACGAATTGATAATTGCCGGATCTGTCGCGGAAGGAAAGGCCCCGTTTTCCAAATTCGGGACGGAAAAATCGGGCGTCCCGTCCAAAACCGACGATCGCCGTCCGGAAAAGGGCAAATCCGCCGGGGAAACCGATCCCCTGACCGGAATGACAATCGCGGCTTCTCCCGATCTCACCGGACGGGGACGGCCCGAACGGCAGGCGGACACGGCCAGCCAACTGGTTTCTCCGGACACGCCGCCGCCGTCCATCTTGCTTTGAGGGGGGAAAGTTGTAGTATCATGGGGGTCTGAACCTGCGATATGACAAAACGCAATGGCGATCGCGATCGATTTTGGAACCAGCAACACGGTCATTTCTCGGTGGAATCCGGCGACCGAACAACCCGAAACGTTAAAACTGCCCGGTTTGTCGCAAATTTCCGGGCAAAATCCCCCCTTAATTCCCAGCCTCGTCTATGTGGAAGATGCGGCCGGGGAGAGGGTGCTTTTGGGTCAACAAGTGCGCGATCGCGGCTATGATTTAGCCAGCGATCCGCGCTTTTTCCGCAATTTTAAACGGGGAATCGGCAGCGATATCCAGGGTTTTTTGCCGGATCTCGACGGCCGAACCGTCAGTTTTGAAAGGGTCGGCGAGTGGTTTTTGAAAGGGGCAATTTCCGCCCTGCGGGAGATTCCCCTGCCGACGGATTCCGTTATTTTTACCGTCCCCGTGGATAGTTTTGAAGCCTATCGAAATTGGCTGGGCGGGGTGTGCGAGTCCCTGGCGGTGGAACAGGTGCGGATGATCGACGAACCGACGGCGGCGGCGTTGGGGTACGGGTTGGGCGATCGCGAATTGTTGCTGGTCGTCGATTTCGGCGGCGGAACCTTGGATCTGTCCCTGGTTCGCCTCGATGTCGCCAGTCAAAAAACGCCCCTCGGTTTTATTCTCAAATGGGGTAAAAAATCCTTTGCGGAATCCTCCGGGCAGAAGGCGAAAACCGCCCGAGTTTTGGCGAAAGCGGGTCAGAATTTGGGCGGATCGGATATTGACTATTGGTTGGTGGATCATTTTTCCCAAACCCAGGAACTCCCGAAAACCCCCCTCACCACCCGGCTGGCGGAACGGTTGAAAATTCAGCTATCGCTGCAAACCGAAGCGGAGGAAGTTTATTTCAACGACCAAACGTTCGAGAGTTACGAGTTGAAAATTAATCGCGATCGCTTCGAGGAAATTTTGCGGGAACGCCAGTTTTTTGACAACCTCGATACGTCGATGAATCAGGTGTTGCAGCAGGCCCGCCGCCAGGGGATCGAAGTGGGCGATATCGACGCGGTTTTATTGGTGGGGGGGACGGTACAAATTCCCGCCGTCCAGCAGTGGGTGCAACAGTATTTCGACGCGAACAAAATTCGCCGCGACAAACCCTTCGAGGCGATCTCCCACGGGGCGTTACAACTGAGTTTGGGTACTCAAATTGAGGATTTTCTTTACCACAGTTATGGCATTCGCTATTGGAACCGCCGCGACAACTGCCATTCCTGGCATCCGATTATAAAATCCGGGCAACCCTACCCGACGGCGGAACCCGTGGAATTGGTGTTGGGGGCATCCCTGGAAAATCAGCCGAGTATCGAATTGATTGTGGGCGAATTGGGGGCGGAAACGGGGGGAACGGAGGTGTTTTTTGACGGCGATCGCCTGGTGACGCGAAGCCTCGCCGGCGGACAAACTGCGGTTCAGCCTTTGAACGATACGGACGCCGGACGGACGATCGCAAAATTGACTCCTCCGGGAAGTCCGGGAAGCGATCGCGTCCGGGTTCAATTCACCATCGACGACCGGCGTTTTTTGAGGATTACCGTCGAGGATTTATTGACGAATCAAACGTTATTAAATAATCAGGTCGTGGTGGAGTTGAGTTGAATTCACCACAGAGGCACAGAGGGACACAGAGGGGGTTAACCGAGGTCAATCGGAAGTCGATGAAAGAAAATTATCGCAGGTATCGCGCTCGTCTGTTTACAGTTTCCTGGGAGGGACAAACCTTGAAACCCTTATATCAAGGTGATT